>JBKJOR010000291.1:0-7938 GCA_046595575.1 Pyrinomonadaceae bacterium
GTATCTGTGAATTGATGCCGATCATTCGGCCATATTTATCGAGCAGCGGACCGCCCGAATTTCCCGGATTGATCGACGCGTCCGTCTGGATCGCGGCATCGATCGGACGACCGTTCCGTGCCCGGATCGGACGCTGCAGACCGGAGATAACACCGGTTGTCAGGGTTCGGTCGAGCCCAAATGGATTGCCGATCGCCAAAACTTTCTGCCCAACAACGAGGCTGTCCGAATCGCCAAGCGAGACGACGGGCAGTCCCGCCGGTGGATCTATCTTGATGATCGCGAGGTCCGTATCGGGATCGCCGCCGACGAGCTTCGCCGGATAGGTTTTGTCGCCGCCGAAACTTACGCTCAGGCGCTGGGCACCCTCAATGACATGGTAGTTCGTCAAAATGTGACCGTTGTTATCGATCACCGAACCCGATCCGTTCCCCTTTCCTTCCTGTGTTCCCCAGTAACCTTCGCGGACCGTAGTGGTGTTGATAAACGCAACACCCGGCGAGATCGTCTTGTAGACCTCGATACTGTTCTGCTCGTCGTTAGCAACGTTCGGATCCGAGATTCCGGCTGGGGCCTGCTCGGCAAAACCGGTAAAGTTCTCACCCTTGTCGCTCAAAAAATTTGTAAGTGAATATAAAAGCGCCGTGGCGCCGACCGCGATCACTGCTGCGGCGAAAGCCAGCAAAACGATCTGGCGGGCCGACATCTGATAAACAGTATTGCTTGCCATAATACCTCGTTCTTTCTTGTACATATTAGCAACGGTTTTGATGCGCGTCATCCTATGCGACGTTGCGTACCTAATACGAACACAAAACGCCTCATGTTTCGCTTGGAACATGAGGCGTCTATTTTATGAGAAGCAAGTCGCGATTTAGATCATCATTGCCAGCAGGCCGTCTGCGAATATCTGCATGTTTTCGATCGTCGATTTCGAAATGTATCCGAATGCGCTGAGGCCGGTGACGACGTGAATACCCATAAGGCTGAGATAGACAGCGAGTGCAACCGTTAATCCATATCTTGCCAGGTTTCGATTACCCCACCTGAGAAGGACAAGTGCAGTGATGGTGCCGATAGCGATCTTTGCCGAGAGAAATGTGAAGTCGCCGGAATCGAGAAGCCTCGCCATCAGCTCGTTACCTTCGGCAGCAACTCCGTTGCGTACCCACACGATGGTCAAAATTGCGTCGAGGAGATTGAGCGAGAATAAAAGGAAAGTCTCTCGAAACAAGTGCATATAGACCCCCTGGAAGAGCTAACTACTATCCGAATCCAATTAGCCCTGGCCCCGTCTGCCTGGGTCGGGCGTGGCCGCAAGAACGAACCGACTGTGACTGTGTTTCAATAATAGTGCCAAACTCGTTTCCATTTCAATATTATTTTTTGGCCCTTTTTTACGGAGACTACGGCAAAAGTGATAATCTGTGTATCAATAAAGGGCATAAGGCATACAACGAATCGGTATTGATTCCCGTCGAATGTCCGGTTCGTTTCGCCGGTCAGACGACCGGAGTTTCAGGAGGGAAATTATGAAAAGATTAAGTAAGGTTTCGATTTTGGCAGTATTACTTTCGCTAGTGACATTTTCGGCTGCGGATCTCTCGGCACAGACGCGGAAACGTCCGGCTTTGCGAAAGAAAGCGGTGGTCAGGCGAACTCTGCCCCCGGCAGTCAGGCTCTATACCGTTTCGAGCGGCTCGCGTCTGAGGGTACGGATGAACAGCACCATAACCTCAAAGACGGCCCGGATCGGCGATACGTTTACGGCGAATGTCACCGAATCGGTCTATTCCAACAACGGCGTGGTCGTTATTCCAGAAGGCAGCCAAGTCTTTGCTCGGGTTAATTCTGTTGTCGCGGCGAGAAAGGGTGGAAAGCCCGGATCGATAGACGCGAGTTTTTATCAGGTCCGACTCCCGAACGGCCTAACGCGACGCATCAACGGATCCCTTACGGATCTCGACAGCGACGACGCGAAGAGCGACAACGAAGGCACAGCTTCGGGCGATAAGATGAAGTATCGTAAGGTCATCTTTATCGGCGGCGGTGGCGCCGGCGGTGCGGTCCTCGGCGGAGCGATCGGCGGCGGCAAAGGCGCTCTGATCGGTGGACTGATCGGTGCCGGTGCCGGCCTGCTCGGTGAACGCATGACGAAAGGCGAAGACGCCGAAGTCAGATCCGGAACCGAGTTCGGTGTGATCCTTAATCAGGCGATCTCGCTTCCGAGATTTGCGGAAGCTAACCAGTAAGTAATTTGGATTTTTTGACGCAAACGGCAGGCTCAATTCTTTGAGTCTGCCTTTTTTAGTTTCGGTCGGAGAAAATAATTGACAGGAACAAATCAGGGCGAGTAGTTTGTTTGTATCCGGTAAATCCGTCTGGTTCAAGCATTATTTTAAACGGCCACAGAATTATTACGGCCGCCACCCAGGAGTACCCAATGTCGAAAACGCGTCCCACGTTGCGCAAGCGCTTTGCGTGCTTTTCTGCGCTCACTTTCCTTCGACAGCGGAAGGCTCGTTCGCGACTTATCACTCTGCTTCTGGTCGTGGCGATCTATACTTGGTTAACCATTTTGCGTCTCTCCTCTGATCGCAGCATTATCGAGTACCTCGTTCTCCGTGCATCGCGGCGTCCGTGAGCTTCGAGTCAATGGCACAGTTCGAGAATAGAGTTTTCTCCTTTAGCCGGCGTTTGAATTCCGCCGGCGGTATGTTCCTGAGGGAGCTATGCGGCCGCTCTTCGTTGTAACTGGTCAACCATGCCCAGCTCAGATCTCGCACCTGCGAAAGCGTCGAGAAGATGTGCGGATCGAGAACTTCCTCGCGGGCTTCGGTTAAACCGTTCGATTTACGCGTTCTGGTTCGGGAGGTTATAAAAAAATGCTGGATGGGAGCTGCGGGAGTCCGGTGCTTCCGGTTGTCTCAATTTAACGCCGACTCTTTTTTCTCACCCAAACTCTCCAGATGCTTCACGATCTTCTGGATCAGCCACTCGGGTGTTGAAGCTCCCGCGGTAACGCCTACACGTTCGGCTCCGGTAATGTCGGCGGGGTTGATCTCGTCTTCGGTCTCGATCAGGAAGCTTTTCTCGCATTGCTCTTTGCACACGGCGAGCAGCTTGACGCTGTTGGATGAGTGCCGGCCGCCGATGATGTAGAAGGCGTCGACCATTCCGGCGAGGGCCCGGGCGGCGTCTTGACGGTCGCGTGTTGCGGAGCAGATCGTGTTGACGATCTCGACGTCGTCGTCTGTTTTTGAGCGGATGGCCTCGGCTGTGTCGAAGAATGTTTTTGCCTTGATCGTCGTTTGCGAAACTACGAGCGGTCTTCGGAGTCGGGGCAGTGATGCGACTTCGGACTCGTCTCGGATGATGAACGCGTGATCGGGTGCGTAGCCTTTGACGCCTATCATCTCGGGATGATCCGGGCTGCCGACAATGATCACGTGCCTGTCAGATTCGGCCGCTCGTGCGGCAAGTTTTTGTACACGGGTCACAAACGGGCATGTCGCATCGACGACTTTTGTCGCTTTCTCTTCGAGTTCCTTTTGAACCTGCGGCGTTACGCCGTGGGCCCGGATGACGGCGGTCTCGCCGCGTCCGATCTGGATCGGATCGCTGATCGTGGTCACGCCGTATTGTCCGAGCCTGTCCATTTCCTGTTCATTGTGAATAAGAGGGCCAAGACTGCGTACGGTGTCGCCCTTGCCGAGCGCTTCTTCGACCATGTCGACAGCTCTTTCGACACCGAAACAGAAACCATATTCATCAGCTAATAAAACTTGCATTATTTCGGCCCTCGTTCTATTTTCGTAATACTTTTCCACGACATGGGCTCAAGCTCACGGATTTTAGCAAATGCACATCACAAACGAAACCTCCCGCCTGGAATGCCGCTATTTGCGTGCAGAACAGTTTGACGCTGTCCACCAGAGTTTCGTTGGCGGGTTTTCCGATTACATAATTAAGTTCGAACTTTCCGCTCGCCAGTTTCACAACCATATAACCCTCAATGCCGTCGATCTGCATCGTTCGGTTGGATGCTTCGATGGCGATAGTCCTGTCGGGGTTTCGCTAAACGGCTTTGGTTCCTGGGATGGGAAGCGGACTGTCTATGACGCAGGAACGGCGGTGCTGCCAAAGTATCGGCGACAGGGAATCAGCCGGTCGATGTTCAATTGGATGGTGCCGCAGTTTCAGGAACAGGGCTTTCAGCAGTTTCTGCTTGAGGTGATCTCAAGCAACGAGCCGGCCCTCCGTCTTTACGACCAGCTCGGGTTTTCACGTACCCGCGAACTGTTGCTCCTCGAAGCCGCATCATTGGCAGAGTCGGATCGTCCGCTTCCGGATGGTATCGAGATTCGGGAAATTCACCGCCATGAGAGCATACCGTTCGCCACGTTCTGGGATGGCATGCCGTCATGGCAGAACACGCTCGAGGCGGTCGATCGGAGCGTTCAGTTGAAGCGAATATTCGGTGCGTTCGAAGGTGAAAGCTGCGTCGGGTATATCGTATTTTCCGCCGGGATGGGCCGGCTCGCACAACTTGCCGTCAACCGCGCGCATAGGCGAAACGGGATCGGGACGCACCTCCTGCGTGAGATGCAAAAGGACGCGGGCGATCAGAAACTGTTGGTGATAAATCTTGATGAGTCGATGACCGAGTCGGTCGTGTTTTTTCAGAACCGCGGATTCGCAAAGCTGCTCGGTCAGTTTGAAATGGTAATGGAGTTATAGCTAGCGGACTGGCTCACGCAAGATCGCCTCCGCGGTCGCACGTGCGATCGACCCGGCCCCGGAGTTTGAATCGCGAAGGTTTGCTATCTGCATGAGCGCTTCGCCAGTTCGCGCCAGAAGACGAAACAGATCGCCCTCCTCAGCGCCCGTTTTTCGAACGAGATGGTCCCACGCCATTCCACTCGCCCATCCTTCCGCCGTCCCGGCGGCAGACAGATTGATCAGCTCGGTCGGCTCGATCCCCGCATTCCATTCGGCATTCGAAACGTCAAAAATTATTTCCTCGAGGCGGCTGATAACTTCAAGGAGTTCGTCAGACAGATAAAGTTCTCCGTAATTCCTGTCTGAGTCGGCAGCAAGAGCAGCCATCAGACCGGCCGCTGTCTGCGGACGCAGATCGACGAATATGCCGCGTCGCAGGGCTTCGCCGACCAACAGCGGGCGGTCGACCCGAACGTCAGCGAGCCACTTGCCGGATTCGGTAACCTTCTCGGCGGAGAAATCAAGATAGCCGAAGTGATCGAGGACGTTCGCCCTTCTCTCGAACGGTCCCCAGATCTCGCTAAAGAGATACTCGATATCGCGCGTGTACCGCTCGATCCGCTCGGCGTCTTCGTAGCATTCCCAGAGAAGCGTATCCAATTGCGGACTGCGGACTACGGACTGCGGATCTGCTCCGAACCGGCTGATCAGTTCGGTGATCAGACTTGCGGCATCGTCCTCTCCCTTCTTTTTCAGAGAGAGCTTTGGTTCGTCTAGCGGTTTGTTCTTTCCCTCGAACGTTTCGAGGAACGCTTCGTCGATATTCTTCGACCGGGTGCTGTAGGTGTTCTGGTAGACGCGATTGACCCTGTCCAAGGCGAAGGTCGTGCCTTCGCCATCGTCGCGCATCGCCGAGACCTTTTCGCCGAAGACGCTGAAGACGAGGAACAAACGTTTGCCGCCGCGGCCCTGTGTCACGATCCGCCCGGCCTGCACGCTCTCACGTAACCAACTGGCTCGCATCTCGACACGCGTCAGCGGCAGGCCCGCCTCGATCCGGTTCTTCGCGCTTGTCAGACGCTCAAATCCGCGAACGTCGCGTTCCGTCAAGCCGAACTCGTTATTCGCAATTCGTGCGTTTAGCTTGCTCCGGCGTTCATCGACCAGTCGCTGCAGATCGTCGATCTGCCTCGCCTTGCCTTGATACGCAAAGCTCTTCTGCGCTATGGAACGGACTTGATCGAAGCTTCCGAACGCATCGAGCAGATTGAGCAGGCTTGTATATGTTGCGCGGAAACGACTCTCAAGCGGGTCCGGTTTCGCCTTCAGCAACTCAGCCAGCTTTTTCGGATTTTGAAACTGTCCGGGCACAAGTACGACGAAGCCGACCTTGTCCTTTCCTCGGCGTCCGGCGCGTCCGGTCATCTGCTGGAGCTCGCTAGCATGAAGAGGCCGCCAGCCGTCGTTGCCACGAGTATCTGCATTTACGATAACGACGGTGCGCGCCGGAAAGTCGACACCGGCGGCCACGGTCGACGTCGCGAAGATCGCGTTTAGCAGGCCGCTCGACATCATCTTTTCAACAAGCAGCTTCCATGCAGGAATGTGTCCTGCGTGATGCGATGCGATCCCCGAATTGACGAGGATCTTCTGATGTTTGTGGCGCGCGATCTCGGGGTTCTCGGCGGCGAACTCGAGGAAAATATCCTGCCGGCGTTTCTGTTTTTCCTGATCTACTTTCTGCGACCTGTCGCCCGCGACTTCCGAGGCGGCCTCGTCGCACTTTCGCCGCGTCGGAAGAAAGATGATCGCCGGTAGAAGATCGAAACCGCGCAAGGCAGTGATCAGCTTATGCGGCGGTATTTCCGGCGGACGTGCGTTCATTGAGAAAGTATAGCGTAGAGGAGAGTCCTTAGTCCCTGAGTCCCAAGTCCCAAGTCGGCGAAGAGGGGCGAGGGACTAGCGGCTAGAGGGACCAGGGACTAGCGATGGGACTTGGGACTCAGGGACTAGGGACTCCGTCCGCGTGTTATCCTTCTCCCAACGACATGAAGAAGTGGCTAGTGAGATTTGGTTTGGTGATCTTGATACTGATCGCGGCGCTGTTCATGATCGCGGCGTGGTCGGAATCGGATAAGGCGATGAAGTCCGGATACAAAAGCGACGAGTCTCTTCGCACGATCAAACTCGATTGGCCGGGTACGCCGGTCGATCAGAAGGATCGGTTTATAAACCACGAGTTCCCATTTCTTCCGAGCACGGTCGAGTTGCTGAAGTGGCAAGTCGCCGGCAATCCACTGAAGACGGAAAAGCAGAATGACACCGCCCGCCTCGAGGTCAAGGATCCCCGACCATTCCTCGCGTCAGCCGACGACGGGATCATGTGGCTCGGCCACGCATCATTTTATATTCGCTTGAATGGCGTCGGGATCCTGACGGATCCGGTTTTCGGCGAGCCATCACTTATCACCAGATTCGTTCCCGTGCCGTCACCGCTCCGCGATCTGCGAGAGGTCGATTATGTCCTGCTCTCGCACGATCATCGCGACCACATGGATGAGTCGACACTCCGCGCGATTGCCCAAAAGTTTCCGAACGCAAAATTTCTCGCGGGGCTCAGATCGGAGGATGTGCTCGACAAGTGGAAGACGCCGACGAATCCGGTCGGAACCGCGGGATGGTTTCAGGAATTTGCGTTGAACGAACCTCGGCTTCAGATCTACTTTCTGCCCGTCCGGCATTGGTCGCGACGCGGATTATTCGACACGAATTGGCGCCTCTGGGGCGGCTACATTATTCAGAGCGATACGACGACAATCTATTTTGGCGGCGACAGTGGATACGGTCGACACTATCGAGAGGCGGCAGAACTTTTTCCGAAGATCGACTATTTTCTAATTGGTATCGGAGCGTACGAGCCGCGTTGGTTCATGGAGTCGAATCACAACAACCCTTCCGATGTCGTAAAAGCATTTGTCGATTCGGGTGCCGGCGTCCTGATACCGATGCATTACGGAACGTTCGATCTCTCGGATGAACCGCCGAGCCAGCCGCTGCAGCTTCTCCTCGACGAAGCACGTAGGATCGGTGTTGCCGAACGCGTGCGACCGCTGGCGATCAATGGCGTAGAACTATTGGTGACGAGTGATAAGAGAGTGACGAGTGACAAGTAACAAGAGTGACGAGTGACAAGAGTGACGAGTGGCCAGTGACGAG
>JBKJOR010000368.1:0-5749 GCA_046595575.1 Pyrinomonadaceae bacterium
TCCGCCGCGGAGGTAGCAGAACTTGTGATCGCGGAATTGAAGCGGCTGGCAGATAGCGATGCTACCGAGGCCGAAATCAATCCAAGGCGCCTCGTGCTGACGGGCGGTTTCGGGCGAAACCTGGAAACGACTGGCGGACTGACCGCTGCGTTGGCAGATCTCTACAGCTTCGACATTCCGGCGGCTGAGTTGAACCGGTATATGTCGAGCGTAGCTGCCGTCGGACCGTCGAATGTAAAAGACTTTGCGGCAAAACATCTTCACCGCGGAGACGTTATCATCGTCGGGGACTACGCGAAATTCAAAGACGACCTCGCCAAGCGATTTCCGAATACGAAGGTCGACGTAATCAAGGTCGATGAACTGAATATCGAGAGTCCGACGTTTCGAAAGTCGGATATTCCTTAAAGTAGGAGCCCGCCTTCCGGAATTGCGAATGTGGTCAGGCGCCAGATCTGAGTTGCACGCCGCAGTCGTAACATTCGCAAGTCCGGAAGGCGGGCTTGCTCCCGCTCTTTCCGTTGTGTTTAAATATCCCCAATGCATAGCGACCTGCGCTCTTTCCTCAGATCACTCATAAAAGAGAATGAACTCGTCGAGATATCCGCCGAAGTTGATCCGTACCTCGAGATTCCGGAGATCCACCGCCGCGTTATCGAAGAACAGGGAAAAGCACTTTTATTCAAGAACGTAAGAGGAACTACATTTCCCGTTGCGACTAATCTGTTCGGAACAGTGCGACGCATCGATCTAGCCTTTGGAATAAGGCCGCGGGAGTTTGTCGAGCGTGCCGTGCACATGGTCGAGAGCTTGATCCCGCCGACGCCAAAAAAGCTGTGGGGCTTTCGCGATGTCGGCCTGACGGCGCTGAAGCTTGGAACAAAGTCCGTCCGCAAGGCTCCCGTTCTAGAAGCTCGTCAGTCACCTGTCGACCTCGAAGCAATTCCATTTCTTCAACTTTGGCCCGAAGATGGCGGGCATTTTAATACTCTCCCTCTCGTTTACACCGAAAGCCCCACATCCGGAAAACATAATCTCGGAATCTACCGGATGCATCGGTACGATGCGACGACGACCGGAATGCACTGGCAGATCGGCAAAGGCGGCGGGTTCCATTATCACGAGGCAGAGCAGCGTAACGAATCTCTTCCGGTAACAGTTTTTCTCGGCGGCCCCCCGGCGTTAATTCTTTCGGCGATCGCTCCGCTACCCGAGGACGTACCGGAACTGTTACTCGCGTCGCTGCTCGCCGGTGGAAAGATCAGGACGACGGATAACCCGGTCACGAGGCATCATCGACTACTCGCCGATTGTGAGTTCGCACTGGTCGGCCATGTCCCCCCGCACGAGGTACATCCTGAAGGTCCGTTTGGAGATCATTATGGTTATTACTCCTTGACGCACGACTATCCGGTTTTCCACGCCGATGCGGTCTTCCATCGAAAAGACGCGATCTACCCCGCAACTGTCGTCGGGAAACCTCGGCAGGAAGATTTCTATATCGGCGATTATTTGCAGGAGCTGCTCTCGCCGCTGTTCCCGGTCGTCATGCCAGCGGTCCGCGATCTCTGGAGCTACGGCGAAACCGGCTTTCACTCGCTTGCGGCGGCTGTAGTGAAAGAGCGGTACGCCCGCGAAGCTCTTTCAGCTGGCTTTCGCATTCTTGGCGAAGGTCAGCTTGCTCTTACTAAGTTTCTCCTGCTTACGGACACGCCGCAGGATCTCCGCGATTTCAGATCTCTGTTCGAACACATACTCGCGCGTGTCGACTGGCATCGCGATCTGTTTATCTTTAGTCAGACAGCGTTCGACACCCTCGACTACGCAAGCGGCAAGATAAATCACGGAAGCAAAGCGATCCTGATGGGTGTCGGCGATGCGAAGCGGGAAGTTCTGCACGAGTTCCGCGGCGAACTGCCTCACGACACGTCAAGGGCAAAAGTTTTCTGCGGCGGCTGTCTGGTTGTAGAAGGCTCGACTTTCGAAAGCGAACCGAATCTGGGAAAGCGGCTTGCCGGCTCGGGCGTGTTTGATGATTGGCAGGTCGTAGTGATCCACGACAGTGCGGACTATGCGCTTTCGGCGGACAAGTTCCTGTGGGCAACGTGGACCCGCTTCGATCCGGCTACCGACATCCATGCGAAAGAGACGACGCTGAAGAATAACCATATCGGATACACCGGTCCGATCGTTATCGACGCGAGGACGAAGCCCTGGTACCCCAAAGAGGTCGAGCCGCATCCCGATACGGTCGCACTAGTCGACCGCCGTTGGAGCGAGTACTTTCAATGATGGTGAAGAAATGAAAAAGTGGCTTAAGAGAATAGGGCTCACATTGATCGCGATCGTAGTGATCGTCGGCCTCCTCGTGGCGTACGCCTACTTCATCGAGCCGCGGCAGTTCGTCGTCGTTGAAGAAACGTTAGCGGTGCCGTACTTCAGTTCTAAGCTTAACGGACTCAGGATCGTCGCCATCTCGGATATTCATACGGGTTCGAATTACGCGCCGCCAGAACGGCTGCGGCTGGTTGTCGATAGGGCGAATGAGCAGAACGCCGATCTTATTGTCCTGCTAGGCGATTACGTCTCCGAATCAGGACGCGGACGAGTACGCAATCCGGCTGAGGGATCGGACGGGACCGAGCTCAAGATCCCCGCTAACGAGATCGCAGATAACCTCGCTGGATTTAAGGCGAAGCATGGCGTCTACGCGATCATTGGCAATCACGACTGGTATCACAATGAGAATAAGCTCCACGCAGAACTCGAACGCGTCGGGATTAACGTCCTCAACAACGAGGTCGCTGAAATTCAAGTTGGATCGGAGACGGTAAGGCTATGGGGTATCGAGGATCTCTGGAAGAATAGACGCGTGCCGGCAGAACCTTTTGAATCGATCGTCGACAAACAGAACGTCATCGCGATCACCCACAATCCCGATTCTCTGCTCACCGCTCCGACGGGATTCTCGATAATGTTCGCTGGCCACTCGCACGGCGGCCAGATAAACTTTCCGATCTTCGGCCCACTCGCGCCATTTAACGATCCTCGGTTTATGGACGGGCACGCCGAAGTCGATGGCAAGCACGTCTACGTCACGAGCGGCGTCGGGACGAGCGTTATCCCGCTGCGTTGGCGGGTTCCCCCTGAGATCGCGGTTGTAACCCTTAACGCAGCCGAATGAATATACTTTCGCGAAAGAACCTGTACATCTTTTTGGGCCTTTCTGCTTTTGCCGCACTCTGCGTCGGTTATTCCTATTTCATCGAGCCAAACCGGCTGGTCGTTACCGAACAGGAACTCCACATAAAAGGATTGGACCCTGCATTCGATGGTCTTCGCATAGCCATGATCTCGGATGTGCACGGTGGATCGAATGGAGCGTCGGCTGAAAATATCCACAGGGTTGTCGAAACGACAAACTTTCTGAATCCCGATGTGATCGTAATGCTCGGCGACTACATCTCCCTCGAACGCGGTCGACAGACCCTAACCGAGCAGCAACTGCGAATGCCGATGAGCGAGGTTGCCGATAATCTCGCCGGGCTAAGGGCGACACATGGCGTGTTCGCGGTTTTGGGAAATAACGACGGTTGGTACAACGATCAGGTGGTGGCCGCCGAATTGACGCGAGTCGGTTATCGCGTACTTCAAAATGAGATCGCCGTGATCCGCAGGAACGGACGTCCGCTTCGTCTGCTCGGGCTAAAGGATCACCTGAAACTTGCCTCTTGGGACTCTTTCGACATGACCGTTCGGTCTGCCGTGGCGTCGAGTCCGATGGACGGACAGCTCGTCGTGCTCGAACACAGTCCGGATATTTTGTTCGTTCTGAATTACTACAAGAATCTGAATCCCGACTTTAAACTCATGCTTGCCGGCCACACGCACGGCGGACAGATCTGGCTCCCGATACTCGGGGCACCGCTTGTTCCATCATCGGTCGGCCAACGCTACGCACGAGGTCATATCAACGAAGAGGGCATCGACATGTTCGTCACAAGCGGCGTCGGGACGAGCATCCTTCCGTTCCGCTTTCTAGTCCCGCCCGAAGTTGCGATCGTGACGATCCGGTCCGTTAGTTAGATACCCCCCTTTCTCATTTGCCGAAAGCTTTAGCTGGAGGTGGACGTGAAAAACAGAGCCGGCCTTAGCCGAAAGCCTCAGCGGACGATTGGGATAAAGCCCTATACGCTTTCGCCCCTTACTCTCCGAGCTAAAGCTGGAGGCAGCTCAAAAACAATAGCCGTTGCTCTATCTCAGGATGGCGTTTACCCGCCGCAAATCACCATCATTCTTCGCCGGAGTCAATCGAAGGATCTTGCACATCAACTCGTAAACGTGAATGTTTTCGAAAGGCTCTGCGACGTAACCGCGCTTGAAAGCCGGTCCGTGAGCAATGAATGTTGCACGCATCGATTCGGAGTTGTTGTCGTAGCCGTGGGCGCCCCTGATCTTGTCGAAATCGTCCGACTTCTTCGTAGTCTCAAATCTCTCGCGGCTCGTCATCGCCCAACCCTCGTCCGATGAACAGACAATCGGTGCGATCCGTCGACCTTCGTTGTAATGAAAGCGTTTTGGAATATCCGCTTTCCGCCAACATTTCGCGTGTTTGATCGTCTTCAGACGATTAATGATGAACTCCTCTTTTCCCGGCTTCGGAAAGATCTGCCAGATCTCGCCCGTAGTCAGTACAGGGTCGGCGAGCGTTTTGTCGGTTGTATCGAAATAGTCGTCCATGACGATCGCATCGCGTTGATCCCGTGCCTTCATACCGTGGTCGCTAACGATGATGATGTTGACACGGTTCGCGATACGACGAGCCGACAATCCATCAACGAGCTGTCTGATGTACCGATCGGCGTTAAGGGCGGCATATCGGGTTTCTTCCGCGTCCGGGCCGAACTCGTGGCCCGCATCATCGGTGTCGCTGAAGTACATTGCAATCATCGTCGGACGTTTGTTGACGGGAAGGTCGAACCATCCGAGCACCTTGTCGACACGCATCTCCGGCGGAACTTTTCCGTTGTACGTCCGCCAGTGGGTCGGGTATTCGTCTGCGATCTTCGCCTCCGAACCAACAAAAAAATAAGAGCCGGCGATCTGGCCCTGTTTCTCGGCGGTTGCCCAGATCGGCTCACCCCACCACCAGCGCGAGTCTTGGACTTTTTGCCGATCGTCGATCCTGAAGATCTCGCCAAAATCGTAGACGTTGTTTTCAACCAGACCGTGATTCTGCGGGTAAAGTCCGGTGACGATCGTGTAGTGATTCGGAAACGTCTTGGTCGGAAACGCCGGGATCATCCACTTCGCACGAACGCCTTCGCGGGCGAGGCGGTTCAAGGTCGGCGGTTTGAACTTATCGAGATAATCGTATCGGTAGCCGTCGAGCGAGATAAGGATGACCGTCGGTTTAAGATCCTTGACAGGTCTCTGCGCGAAGGCGATGACGTTGAAGGCGACGAGAAGCGCCGCAATGCGGGCAAGGCGAGCTATCTTCATGAAATTTCAGCTATTAGACGTATTGAGAAATCGGGCCTATTATATCGTTGACCTCTGCTTCAAAACAATCATCCTAAGGAGACAACTGCGTGAAAACAAGTACCTTGGTTCCGAGACTCTTCCTACCTCTGGCGATCGTGCTCGTCGTTGGTATTGCCTGTAACAAGTCCACTACGACTGAAAATGCGCCGTCAAGCAATTCGACCACGGCGACACCGGCGACGCCTGCTACAAAGGACATTAGCGG
>JBKJOR010000402.1:0-2797 GCA_046595575.1 Pyrinomonadaceae bacterium
TTTGCGTTCCAGCGGCGGGATGACAAGATCGCGCGAGAGTTGCTGCAGACCTCCACGCTCAACGAAAACGAACGCAATGCGATCGCCGGATACGAAAAGATTGCCGAGCAGATCACCGCCATTGCTAGTGAGTATGGCGATCTAAGTCGCGAGCGCCTCGAATATCCGGACGGCAAGTTTCCGAAGCAGGCCCGCCTCGACGAGTTGGACCGAAAACGTGCGGACGCGATCTTCGCGTTCCAGAAATATCTCGATCAGTTGAAGGTCGAGTTTGCTAAGACAGCGAAGGACAAGGAGGTCGCCTTGGTCGACTCGTCCCTCCAGGAAACTCTTCGTGAGATGAAGGCCGCACGCACCGCCGTCGTCTCGACGATAGCCGGCGAGAAGCGGCTCAATATCATTGTCACGACTGCAGACGTTCAGCGAGCGCATACCGTCGATATCACGGAAGTCGAGCTCAACAAACTCGTAGCGAGTTTTCGCATCGCTCTGACGAGTCCGACGAGCGGGCGTGCGATCGATCCACGCCCGGCGGGGCAAAAGCTCTACGACATTCTGGTGAAGACCATCGAGGGCGATCTGGCCGGTATCAAGGCGGACACCATCGTATGGAGCCTCGACGGCTCGCTGCGATATTTGCCGATGGCGGCGTTGTGGGACAAGCAGAAGGGCTACCTCGCCGAACGTTACGCGAATGCGGTGATCACGCTTGCGAGCCGCGACCGATTACTATTGCCGCCGTCAGGAAAGAAAGAGTGGACCGCACTCGGGGCCGGGGTTTCCGCCCCTACGGAAGGCTTCGCCGCACTTGCCGCGGTTCCGGACGAACTCGACTGCATCGTCACCGACGCGGTCACAAAGGCGGTATCGGCCAAACCGGTCTGCCTGTCCGGGGTGCTTCCCGGACAAAAGTTGCTTGACGATAAGTTTGACGAACGGGCTTTTCGATCTGCGATCGGCCGCTATTCGATCGTGCATCTCGCCAGTCATTTCAAGCTTGTCCCGGGGAACGATAACGATTCGTTTCTCTTGCTCGGCGGCGGAGAAGATCGACGCTTTACGCTGAACAAGCTCAATACCGTTTCGCTTACCGGCGTCGAACTACTCGCGCTCTCCGCGTGCAACACGGCCACGCCCGGCGGGGCGAAGGAGAACGGAGTAGAGATCGAGGGCTTTGGTGCGGTCGCTCAAAAGCGAGGAGCGCGGTCGGTGATGGCGACGTTGTGGCCGGTCGCCGATCCGTCAACGCGCGACTTTATGGTCGAATTTTATCGACGATTCGGAGCGGGTACCGAAACAAAGGCCGCATCTATTCGGCAGGCGCAACTAAATTTGATGCGCGGGTCTTACGAAAGCAGCGCAAGCGTTCAGCCGCCGAGGGCGGAGACTTTTTTGGCTAATTCCAAAGCCGCTGGACCACCGTTCGAGGTCGACAAAAAGGCACCATACGCTCATCCATACTACTGGGCCCCGTTCATCCTATTCGGGAATTGGCGGTAATTGGTCAACGTTAGCGGGCGGGACTGCATCTATTTGTTTGCTTGTAAGGATCGATTCGGCCGCCCGCTGGGCCCTTTAACATGATGAAGAATCTAATTTCAGGTATTTTGATCATCCTCGGTATCACGGTTTGTAACGTTTTTGGTCAGGCGACGACGTTCACCAAAGCCGACCTAACTCAGGCCGAGACAGACAAGATAGTCGCAAAGTTCACGCGAAATGAGCGATTGTTTCGCGAGGCTTTGAATATCTACGCCTTCAACCGGAACGCGACGATCTCGACGATCGGCATGGGCGGACAGATCACGGGCACATATAAACGCGAGTCGTTTATGACCTTTGACACGGAAGGGAAACGCGTGGAAAAGATCCTTCTTTTTCCGGTCTCGACGCTCACTGAGATAATCATCTCGCAGGCAGACATCGAGAATCTTGGAGGACTGGATCCGTTCGCGATCGAACCGGCACAGATCGACAAATACAAATTTACCTATCTCGGGAAAGAAAAGATCGACGAGCTCGATCTATTCGTTTTTGACGTTGCGCCAAAAGTGATCCCGAAAGCGGAAAAGGACGGGCTAAGACTATTCTCGGGTCGGATCTGGGTCGACGACCGTGACCTCCTGATAGTTAAGTCGAAAGGAAAAGCTGTCCCCGAGTGGAAGGACGAAAGGTTCGCGGCGATCGAGACCTGGCGCGAGAACATTGATGGGAAATACTGGTTCCCATCGTTCAGCTCCTCCGATGACGAGCTCGTCTTCAAGAACGGGCAAGCGGTTAAGGTTAAGATTCGGGTGAAATATTCGAACTTCAATGTCGGCCGCACCGATGTTAAGATCGTCGGCGAAGAAGACGTAGTAGAGCCCCAGCCGACCCCTAGCCCCATACCGAAAAAGCCGTAAGGTGCGACGCAGAGAAATGAAAAAGATTTAGGAAGTGGGGAGTAGACGGTACGAGCTGACGGTCGAAGGTCGACGAACTCTTTGAATTGCCACGAGCTTAGTTCGTGGATAATTTCAAATCGGATGGGCTTTAGCCCAAAAGTATATTCGGCTAAAGCCGAACTACCTTTCTGACCTAACCCCCACCTAAAGGTCGAGCCAATTAAAGACATTAGATCAGACCAGCATCGCGCCGTGTCACCTGGTCTCGTCGTCGCATCTCAGAGGCGATCGCCCGCCGCGTCTCGGCCAAGATACCCATCACGTCCTTACCTCTTGTTTCGATCGGCGGCAGAAGCGTCATGACGATCTCACCGGTGTAAGCAACGCCCGTTTTCTTGCCCATCATCCAGTCG
>JBKJOR010000417.1:0-9212 GCA_046595575.1 Pyrinomonadaceae bacterium
TATGAACATTAGCGAACAAGCACCCGAGTTCACGTTGAAAGACGGCGACGGAAACGACTGGACGCTTGGCGATCAGCGCGGCAAGACGGTCGTGCTGATGTTCTATCCGGGCGACAACACGCCGGTCTGCACGGCGCAACTTTGCTCTGTGCGAGATCACTGGTCCGAATATCAAGCGACCGGCGCTGAGGTAGTCGGAATATCCACGGACACGGTTGAATCGCACAAGGGCTTTGCCGAAAAGAACAGCTTGCCGCTACGTCTTTTGTCGGACACTGACCGCAAAGTTTCGGAAATGTACGACATGAAATCATGGCTTCCGGGCCGGTCGGCGCGGGGAATTGTCGTTATCGATAAGGATGGAAAGATCGCTTACAGAAAAGCTGAGTCGCTTAGCCTCTTCCGGCCCAAGGACGACGACGTGCTGGCGGCGATCCGGGCTGCACCGGGATAGATGTTTTCAACGCGGATTTCGCGGATCAGGCGGATCGGGACGGATCTGAAAAGATTCTTATCCGCTTCAATCCGCTTAATCCGCCCAATCCGCGTTAAAAAAACTATTTCGCAGGTTCAATGATGAGCGCGCCTCCGACCGCCCACCTTGCTAATCGCAAATCGCAAATCTAAAATCGAAAATTACATATGGGATTATTTGGAAGCGACAAATTCAAATGCGCGAAGTGCGGACAGAAGAACGAACCGATCGGCTTTGCACCTATTCCGACCGAGCTTGGGCAGAAGATCGGAGCCGAGATGTGCAAAGACTGCTGGACGGAATGGCAGCAGAAACAGAAACAGCTCATCAATCACTTTGGCCTCGACGTTTCAAATCCTGACTCGCACCAGTTTCTCTTCGACAACATGAAGATCTTTTTCTACGACGAAGGCGTCGAGCTCACACAGATCGACACGTCGCAGGAAGGCAAGATCGTACACTGAGTCCAGTTATCAGTTATCAGTTATTTCGGAGATCAAACCGGTGCTTTCCGAAGGTGAACTCAATTTCATCAACGAAGAGTTTCACGCCGACCGTGTAACCCCGCCCCATTTCGACGAACTTCTCGCCGCCGCCTGGCGGCATTTCGGTACCCATTTCTTTCGCTACAGCTTTGCCTTTTACGAGCTAGATATCCGCATCGTAATTCCGCTTCGCATCCGACTCGATAACTTTTCAATCTCCAGAAGCCAGCGTCGCGTGCTTAGTCGCAACGCGGACACTACCGTCGAGATCGGGCCCATTGAGATCACGGACGAATCGATCGCACTGTTCGAACGTCACAAAAAACGTTTCAAGGTTGGTGTGCCCGACTCCATTTACGATTTTCTGTCGACCAGTCCTGCGGAGGTCCCGGGCAAAGCGGAGAGCATCCGTGTGTGGTTGGAAGGACGGCTCATCGCGGAGAGTTACTTTGATATCGGAACGCGATCCGTTTCGGCTATCTACGCCGTGTTCGATCCGGATCTGCCGAGACGAAGTTTGGGAATCTTTACGATGCTAAAGGAGATCGAGTTTGCGGTTGAGCAAGGCAAGGAGCTCTACTATCAGGGCTACGCGTACGAAGGTTCGTCGTTCTACGACTATAAGAAACGATTTCGCGGAACTGAGACTTTTGACTGGAAAGGAAATTGGAAGGCGTTCAGATCTGGCGATATAACTAAAGCTGTCGTACCTGCGGAAGAATAAACTGCGGATGACGCAGATGAAGCGGATAAAGAATGATCAGCATTCTTTTCATCCGCTCTCTTTTTCGACAAACCTCCCGCTTATTCGCGGCGGGGCCTGGTGGTAATCTCTACTACAAACATCTGGCTCTTACGGACCTGAAGCCGAAGCCCTGGCTTGCCGGTCCGTCAGAGCGTCTTCGTCCACTGAATGTATGCCTTCGAATCGAACTTCTTCCCGGTGCTGCCGCTGGTCATGTAGCGGATCATGCCGAACACGGGCCGCTCCATCCACGGGCGATCGTGTTTGCCGAAGCACCATAGGATCCCCGCATACGAATTTGGGTCTCGCCCGTCGAGACAGTACTTGTTGTTCAGATGGACGAGCGTCTCGAACGCGACTTCGTACGACGAGGACCACGCGATCACATTCTTTCCCCACAGCATTCGAACGTAGTTGTGCATCTCGCCGGTCTCTACCATCTCACGCTGCGCGGCGTTCCAGAGTTCGTCGTGCGTTTTACCCATCTCCAGTTCGTCTAGTGAATAGTTAAACTGCCGCTCGTCATCGAAATGCTCACGCATAGTTTTCTGCGCCCAAGTTGGAAGCGATTCAAGCGAGTCGTAATGTGGATTCCGTAACGTGAAGTTGAACGAGAGTTCACGACGCACGATCAGTTCTTCCAGATATGCGTCCTTCGACGTTTGCGGCGCGTCCGATTCGTGAACCGCTAATGCGATCTCGAGCGGAGAGAGAAACCCGAAGTGAAGGTATGCCGACAACCGGGACGAACCGTCACGATCGGGTTTGTTCCTCGCCTTTTCATAATCGGGAAGGATGTTTTCGACAAATCTGTTCAGCCGGGCGCGGCCATTCGCAGTGCCGCCGCGATAAACCTTCGAAGGTTTAATGGAATGATCGATATCGCATTCGGCGACAAGGCCGGGAATAGTCTCGACGGTAACGATCGTGTCGGGACAGTCGACTTCAAGCGCGGTACCGTCAATCGCCACCGCCTCTTCCGCGATCGGCTTCAGATAGTTTGGAAGCAGCTTTTTGATCTTCGGCCTGATCGTATACGCCGCGTATTCTTCCTTCTCAAACTTTGCCACCGGTATTAGACCGTTCGAATCTACGGCGTAGAACGGAACGCTCGAGCGTTCCGCCACCCGTCGATTGTGATCGGGGATTATGAAGCATGGATAATCGTCGGTAACGATGCAAGCCGCTTCGCGAGCGACCTTCGCGACGGTCTGTTTGGGGGACGCGGCATCCTTCTGCAAATAGAAAATGTACCGGATGCGCTGCGCCGCGAATTCTTGCCGCTTTTCTTCGACGCCTTCAAGGATGAATGCGTGAATCCGATCGCTGGCCCACGGATAGTAATACTTTAAACCTTCGTAGACGACGAGCGGAAGGTTGTACTCATTCGCTTTTCGGATAGCGAACGTCAGCGCATGGTTGTGGGATGTGCGCTTGTACATCTGCATCCAATACAGAACGTATCGCGCTTTGGAATTAGCTTCCGCGTTGTTTAGCTGGACTACTCGTTCATTGATACGCTGCATCGAGGTTATGATAAGAAAGTTTTAGCATCAGGCACAAAGGAAATTGCCGCGGAGCATCCAGAGTCTATGAAAAAGAAAGTCGTTCACCAATCATCCGATATGGCCTTCGTCGTAGATCGTGGTTTGGTTTCCGTCCTTTTCTTACTCTGTGTACTCTGCGGCAATTCTTCGGCTCAGGACTTCAAGACGGTTCATCCAGGGGTTGAATATTCCAAGGTCGACTACAAGCTCGGCAACGATCCGGTAAAAATAAATCTACTCCGCCTTGACCTCACGAAAGTCCGTCTCGACGTTCATCGCGCGCTCGATGCGGCGATAGGAACTGAGACGACATCTTCGATTGCGACGCGACGCCGTGCCATCGCAGCGATCAATGCAGGATTCTTTCGACTCGATAAGAGCGCGTTTCGCGGCGAGCCGGCCGGAGTTATCCTCATCGATGGTGAACTATGGAGTGAAGCCGAACGGGGGCGCATAGCGCTCAGATTGATCGACAAAAAGAAAACGACCGAAGTTTTTTTCGACTACTTCGATAGTCAGGCATGGTTCGCATTCGGCGAATCTAACTCGCAGATCAAACTGTCGGGTGTGAATCGCGAACGAAAAACAGATGAGTTCATAATCTATAGCCGGGCATTCGGGAGTACGACACCCGTCATTGAGATGGGAACTAATATTGTTCTTGGCAAGTGCGCTCGGGTCGTCAAGAAGAAGATTGTTTCCATAATGTGCAGCGAGATGTCGATCGTGGAGAACGCCGTAAGCTCGGCGATACCGTACAACGGATACGTCATTTCACTCGGGCCAGAGAAGCAAATGAAAACACAGATGCTTCTCACCGACCTTCGTCAATACCTTTTGTCCGGAGCGAAACATCTTACGTTCCGCTTTCACGTCGAAGACACGCGTCTCGGTCAGGGCTACCGCCCCGTTGAGACAGAAGACGCAGTCGCCGGCGTTCCGCAGCTCATCAAGAACGGGAACATCGATATTACGTGGGAACAAGAAAAAGCCAGCAAATCATTCGTCGAAACGCGGCATCCGCGAACAGCCGTAGCAAAACTGAAAGACGGGAAGTTCATGATGATCGCCGTCGATGGTCGCCAGCCGGGCGTAAGCGTCGGGATGAATCTCTATGAACTATCCAACTATATTTTATCGCTCGGCGCGACAGACGCGATGAACTTGGATGGCGGCGGTTCTACTACGATGTTCCTCGACGGTAAAGTTGTGAATACCACTTCCGACAAAGAAGGCGAAAGAAAAGTTAGTGACGTGATACTCGTAAGCTTGCGCAAAAACGCTCGACGGTGAGGCCATAAACAGCGCACGCTAGCTGTTAAGTTCCCGGTACGCGCAACTGAGAAATTTTTTTGCAGTCCCGAATGCAAAAAGTGTTTTCCGAAGCGCTGCCGCAAAGAAATTCTCCACGAATATTTCCGCAAGAAAAATCTCTTCATCTCGATACGAAAACTTCCAAAGTATTTCCCCAGAAAAAATTTCCCTGCGCGAAAAAAAAACTTGACAATTTTTTTTCAAATTATGTTACGTTAATCGAGGCTACTAAAGCTCTATCTTATTTCAATCACGAGAGAAAAAAATATGGCAACAGCAAAAAAAGCAACAGCTAAAAAATCAACCGCAAAAAAACCGGCAGCTAAAAAAGCCGCCGCAAAAAAACCTGCAGCAAAAAAACCTGCAGCAAAGAAAGCTCCGGCTAAGAAAGCTGCTCCGAAGAAAGCAGCAGCTAAGAAACCTGCAGCAAAAAAAGCTCCGGCTAAGAAAGCTGCTCCAAAGAAAGCAACAGCCAAGAAAGCAGCTCCGAAAAAAGCTGCAGCTAAGAAAGCCGCTCCGAAGAAATCAGCCGCAAAGCGGAAGAGATAACCTTCGCGACATGAAACAGGAAAGGCCCGGCATAATCGCCGGGCCTTTTTCATTCTAGTCTCTGACGCGCGTATTAGAATCCCAGCTTCAATGCGTTTTCTTCTGTGCTCACGCCTACGCTGCCGCCGTGAGCAAGCCTGCCGAAAAGTATTTCGTGCGCTAGTGGTTGCTTGATCTTCTCGTGAATAAGGCGAGCCATCGGTCGCGCTCCGTACCGCGCATCGAATCCGTTTACCGCCAGCCATTCGCGGGCCGCTTCGTCGAGCTTTACGATGACACGCTTCTCCACAAGCTGGCCGTTCAATTCTTTAATAAATTTGTCGACGATCAGCTTTATCACTTCGATATCCAGGGCCTTGAATGGCACCCACGCATCGAGACGATTCCGAAACTCCGGCGTGAACGTGCGCTCGATCACACCCCTGGCATTGCCCTTAGTGTCCGACGCATTCCGGAAACCGACACCACCCGACGAAAGCTCGCGGGCTCCAGCATTAGTGGTCATTATCAGGATGACGTTCCTGAAGTCCGCCTTCTTGCCGTTGTTGTCCGTCAGTGTCGCCGAGTCCATGACTTGCAGTAGCAAGTTGAAAAGATTCGGGTGGGCTTTTTCGATCTCGTCGAGTACCAGGACCGCGTGGGGCGTGCGCAGGATCGCTTCTGTAAGCAATCCGCCCTGATCGAATCCGACATATCCGGGCGGGGCACCGATCAGACGCGAAACAGTATGCGGTTCGGCATACTCGCTCATATCAAAACGGATAAATTCGACGCCGAGAGTTTCGGCAAGCTGTTTCGAAACTTCTGTCTTTCCGACACCGGTCGGGCCGGAGAATAAAAATGAGCCGACAGGTTTCGTTTGATGTCCCAGGCCGGCACGAGAGATTTGGATCGCATCGACGATCCGGTCCAGCGCCTCATCCTGTCCGAAGATCACCTTCTTCAGATCATCGCGTAAAGTTTTGAGGCGCGACCTTTCATCGGCGACAACCGTCTTCGGCGGGATCTTCGCCATGCGTGCGACGGTGTTCTCGACCATCTGCACAGAAACCCTTTTCGGTCGCTTATTCGCCGGCATCAGCTTTACTGACGCACCCACCTCGTCGATAACGTCGATCGCTTTGTCCGGAAGAAAGCGATCGTTTATATATTTTCCAGCAAGCTCGGCCGCTGTCTTCAACGACTCGGTTGTATAACGAACCCCATGATGTTGTTCGTAGAATTTCTTCAGGCCTTTCAAGATCTGAAAAGTTTCCTCGATGGTTGGCTCCCCAATCTCGATCTTTTGAAAACGTCGGGCGAGCGCGCGATCGCGTTCGAACGCGGCCTTGTATTCGGTGTAGGTCGTCGAGCCGATACATCGCAGTTCGCCTGCCGCCAGAGCCGGTTTCAAAATGTTCGATGCGTCCATCGATCCGCCCTGAACCGAGCCCGCACCGACGATCGTGTGTATTTCGTCGATAAACAGGATCGCATTCGGATGCTTCTTCAACTCGCTGATGATCGATTTGAAACGCTGCTCAAAATCACCGCGGTAGCGCGTGCCGGCAAGGACGGCTCCCATGTCGAGAGCGAACACCTTTGCGTCTTTTAGAACGTCCGGAACATCACCTTCGCTGATCTTGAGCGCGAGCCCTTCCGCCAGTGCGGTCTTACCCACCCCGGGCTCGCCGACATAAAGCGGATTGTTCTTTTTGCGGCGGCAAAGAACCTGGATCGTTCGTTCGATCTCCGCAGTGCGTCCTACGATCGGATCTATCTCACCCTGCGCCGCACGCTCGACGAGTTCGACCGTGAAACTCTCGAGCGGTTTGCGTCGATCGGGTGAGCCCATCCCACCAAACTCGTCGTCATCGAACGGTTCGGAAAACGGGCCGCCGGTATCGATCTTCGAAATGCCGTGAGATATATAATTCAAGATATCCAGCCGCGTGACTCCCTGCTGCAGGAGAAGGTACACCGCGTAGCTCTGTTCCGCCTGATAAAATGCCGCGAGGATATTCCCCCCATCGACCGCAGGTTGGCCGCTGCCTTCTGCCTGAAGCACCGCATACTGGATGGTCGACTGAAAAGTAGATGTGAGCTCGGGCAGCTGCCGTGTGCCCTCCGGCATCTTTTCCAGGACGTCGCGGAAGTAGTCGAGCAGCGAATCGCGCAGCGTTTGCAGATCGGCGCCGCAGTTCGTCAGCACCTCAGCCGCGGTGCTATTTTGCACCAGCGCGTAGAGAAGGTGTTCAAGCGTCACATACTCGTGCCGGTACTTAACGGCCTCATCCACCGCAACGCTCAACGTCTCTTCTAGTTCTTTCGTCAGCATATCTTTCGCCGTCCTCGATTATACTGAATAAGAATCGGGTTTGCGATAAGAGGCTCTGAACCGCAAAAGCGAAAGACGAAACCGATTGTCGACAGGCTTAGAAACAACTGCCAAAGTATGTCGGCGCCGTGATCAGGTTCTCTGACAAAGATTTTCTAAAAGAGCGGATCCCGATCTACGAAACGATAGAACAGAATCCGAATGCGTTCAGCTCGCTTTGGCTAAAACGCACCCGGTAGTTTTTTCAGTTGAGGTCGAAGAGTAGAAACTCCGTGTTGTCTGCGATCGATCTGATCTTCAACGAAGTCTCGGCACTAATTGCAGCGCCGTCCCCGACTAAAAGCTGTTGACCGTTGACGTCTAACGAGCCGCTGATCACCTGGGCCCACGCATGACGACCGACAGTCAAATCGTGCGAAACTTCCTCGCCCGCGTTCAATATCGAAGCGTAAAGCTGAACGTCCTGGTTAATGTGGACCGAACCATCATCACCGCCACGTGATGCGATCAGCCGCAGCTTGCCCTGTTTTTCCTCACTCGAAAAGAGCTTCTGCTCGTAACCGGGCTGAAGATTGGTCTTTTCCGGCAATATCCAGATCTGAAGCAGATGAGTCTTGTCCGTCTCTGAGCTGAACTCGCTGTGGAGTACACCCGTCCCGGCGGTCATTCGCTGTACTTCGCTCGGCCGGATCGTCTCGCCGTTCCCCATCGAGTCGCGATGCGACAGCTCACCCGAGATCATGTACGTGATGATCTCCATGTCCCGGTGACCGTGCTTCGGAAAGCCTTGCCCGGGCTCGATGCGATCCTCGTTGATCACGCGCAGGTCGCGGAAACCCATGAACTGCGGATCGTAGTAGTCGGCGAATGAAAAGCTAAAATTTGTATCGAGCCAGCCGTGATTGGCGTGCCCTCGCTCGCTCGATCGTCTGATGTTGATCATCGTTTCTCCTTTTCTCCCTTAGCGAACTTTGCGTCCTCTGCGTGAAATCTTTTCTCACGCAAAGCTCGCGAAGATCGCAGAGGTAATACAAGAAGTTTATCGCTTCAGGTTTGGGTTGTAATCACTAATTCGGGTGAGGAGGAAATTTCTCGCGAAGTCGCAAAGAACCAAAGGAATCCAAGAATCTAGAGCGTTAGCTTACGAACTCTTCTTCGCGACTTTGCGTCTTTGCGGGAACCCATCCTGAGCCTCTAGTTCTTACTGACCAGCATCAACCCATCTCTTATCGGCAGCAATACATTCGACACTCGGTCGTCTGCCAACACCATCTCGTTGAAGTCGTGAAGTGCCTGCGTGTCCTCGTCCTTATCCTCACTGAGGACCTTTCCACTCCAAAGGACATTGTCGGCGATGATAAAACCACCGGGCCGGACTCTATCGAACACCAGACTGTAGTAGTTCGAATAATTCGGCTTATCCGCGTCGATGAAGACCAAGTCGAACGTCTCCGGCAAAGCCGGGATGATCTGGGCAGCCTCGCCTATGTGAAATTCGATCTGATCAACGTACTGGGTCCTTTCAACGAACGACCGCGCGACCGCGTTCGTCTCGTGATTGACGTCGAGCGTTATCACCTTTCCGCCGTCCGCCAAACCTTCAGCAAAGCAAAGTGCCGAGTATCCGAGATAGGTCCCGATCTCGAGCACGACCCGCGGCCTGATCATGCGCGAGAACATGCTGAGTACGCGGCCCTGCACAAACCCGGACAGCATCGACTTATCTTCGTAATGTGCGTAACAGTGCTCGCGGAGGTCGCGGAGGACGCTGCTCTCTCCC
>JBKJOR010000094.1:0-5996 GCA_046595575.1 Pyrinomonadaceae bacterium
GAAATGAATTTTGAGTACTCAGACAAGTGCAAAGATTACCTCGGCAGGCTGGATGCGTTCATGGCGGATTCTGTTTATCCGAACGAGCACGAGTTCGTTGATGAGATCAATTCAGGAGACCGGTGGGCGCCTCTTCAATTGATCGAGGATCTGAAGGTGCGAGCCAAGGCGGTGGACCTTTGGAATCTGTTCCTGCCTGAGGTCTCCGGTCTCAGCAACCTTGAGTATGCTCCGCTCGCCGAGATGATGGGGCGCGTTACCTGGGCTTCGGAAGTGTTCAATTGCTCGGCCCCGGATACGGGCAACATGGAGGTACTTGAAAAATACGGAACGGGCGAACAGAAAGAAGTCTGGCTGAAGCCGCTGCTAGATGGCGATATACGCTCGTGCTTTGCGATGACCGAACCGGATGTCGCATCTTCCGACGCTACAAACATCCGTGCATCGATCAAGGCTGATGGCGATGCGTATGTTCTCAACGGCCGAAAATGGTGGTCGACCGGAGCAGGCGATGTCCGATGCAAACTCGCTATATTTATGGGAAAGACCGATGCGGATGCGCCCAAACATCTGCAACAGTCGATGGTCCTTGTCCCGATGGATGCACACGGCGTACGGGTCGAGCGGATACTTAATGTATTCGGTTACGACGATGCGCCGAACGGCCACGCCGAGATCACATTCACAGATGTTCGCGTTCCAAAAACAAATATTCTACTTGGCGAGGGCCGCGGTTTCGAGATCGCTCAAGGCCGACTTGGTCCAGGTCGTGTTCATCACTGCATGCGTCTGATCGGTGTTGCCGAGCGGTCACTCGAATTGATGTGTGCCCGGGCTGAAATGCGTAACGCTTTCGGTAAATCGGTGTCGGAACAGGGAGTCGTCCGCAAGTGGATCGCAGACGCTCGTCTCGCCATTGATCAGGCCCGGCTGCTGGTGCTAAGGACGGCCTGGCTGATGGACACTGTCGGGAACAAGTCGGCCAGAAAGGAGATCGCGATGATCAAGGCAGTCGTGCCCGCGATGGCCCTCGAAGTCATAGACAAGGCAATCCAGGTTCACGGTGGCGGCGGCGTTTCGCAGGACTTTCCTCTGGCCCAATTTTGGATATACGCTCGCTCGCTGCGACTGGCCGATGGGCCCGATGAAGTACACCTCGAATCGGTCGCCAAACTTGAACTTACTGAACAATCCAACCGCCGGATGCCATCAAACTGATAGTAGCCGTCAGTCATTTTGACAGCATTCAAATCAATCTGCGTTTAACTGTGTAAAAAACTGTTGACACTCCATCTACATTCCTGTAAATTCTTTCAATGACGGTGACCAACACCGTTTCCCTTCGCCACCCGATGCGAAACAGTTTTCTAAGACACAACTCAACCCGCTGCTTGTAGAAAGTCACGCGAAAATCCGGAAAGGAAGCCGGTGCTTAGGCACTAATTCAGTTGTCCCGTCAAAGTATTCCCGTCGATAGCGCAAACAGAAGGTGGCAAACTTCTTACCCCAGACGCCGGCGCCGCTTCCTCTTCCCAGCCTTAGAAAACTCTTCAAATAGATAAAGATTTTGCGAAAGCACAAAGGAGCAAAAAACAATGCTGTTCGGTAAAAAGCAAGGTGTAGCCGGTCTGGACATAGGCTCGAGCTCGATCAAGATGGTCGAACTTGACGGCAAAGCCAATAATCTCAATTTAGTCAGCCTAGGCTTCGAGAATTTGCCGGACGACTCGATAATCGACGGCCAGATCATGGAGCTGAACGCGGTCTCGAATTGCATCCAGAACGTCTGCAGCAACAATCAGGTCAGTGCCAATCAGGTTGTCACGGGCGTCAGCGGCCATTCGGTGATCATCAAGAACATCGTGCTTCCGCCGATGAGCCGCGAAGAGCTTGAAGAGTCGATCGACTGGCACGCCGAAGAGCACATCCCCTACGATCTCGCCGACGTCAGTCTCGACTACCAGATCACCGAGAGCACTGCCGAATCGACGCACGTACTTATCGCAGCTTGCAAACGCGAGAGGATCGACAACATTCGCCAGGCTATTCAGCTTGCCGGCAAACAGCCGGTTGCGATCGATGTCGATACGTTCGCACTCCAGAATTGCTACGAAGTTAATTATCAGCCGGCTGAGTCGGATGTCGTAACGCTGCTCAACATCGGAGCCTCAACGATGAACGTAAACATCGTCAAAGGCACTCGATCGCTTTTCACCCGCGACATCACGGTCGGTGGAAGCCAGTTCACAGATGTTCTTCAACGAAGCCTCGGTCTTAGCTTTCAGCAGGCCGAAGCGGTCAAGCGGGGCGTCAGCCACGCGGTCGAAGGTGTCGAAGAAAAATCTATCGAGCCGCTAATGAACAACGTAACCGAGATCGTCGCGATGGAGATCCAGAAGACGTTCGATTTCTACCGTGCAACAACCGAGGACAATCACACGGTCGTCCAAAAGATTCTTATCTCAGGCGGCGGATCAAAGCTTCACGGGCTTGCCCAGGAGCTTTCACGCCGACTCGAGCTCCCGGTCGAGGTCCTCAATCCGTTCCGGAACATTCGGGTCGATGGTAAAAAATTCGATTCCGATTATCTCAGCGAAATTATGCCCGAAATGGCCGTAGCCGTTGGTTTGGCGATAAGGGGAGTGTAACCACCATGATCAAGATCAATCTACTGAACTCAGTAACAGAACGTCAGGGTAGCACCGTAATGGTAGTCGACCGTACGGTAGGCAGTCCTGCTTCCCGGCTCCTCCTCTTAACGCTCGCGGTGGGCTTTCTCCTCGCGGCTGTGATCGGATGGGATGTCATAAGCTCCCAGATGGCGAAAGCAGATGCCGAACGCCGTTTTGCGGAACAGAAGCAGATCGAGAAGGAACTCGAAGCGGTCATCAAAGAGCAGAAAGAGCTCGAAGAAAAGATCAGCTCGATCGACAAGCGAATCGCCGCGATAAAGAAGCTCCGCGAAGAGCAGAAAGGCCCGAGCGCAGTTCTCGAAGCAATGCGCGACCGGATTGCGATGGTGCCGGGTATCTACCTTCAGAGCATCGAGCAGAAAGGCGACGTAATGGAGATGAAAGGTAACTCGCCTGACGAATCCCAAGTCACCCAATTCGGAAGAAGCCTCGAATTTTCGAACGGACTCTTTTCGAATATGAATATCGAGACAAAGCGTGAAGAGATAACCGCCGCTAACGCGTCGAGTACACCTGGCAAAGAGACTCCAAAGGTGAATCTCGTCAACTTCACGATAAAGATGGCCTACACGCCGTCAAAGGCGGGCGCCGTAAATCAAGCCGTGCCGACAAACGCCGCCGCTGCACCCGCTCCGGGCCAGCCCGCGAAACCGCCGGTACAGGTAGCAAATAACTAGGGCGCCGAGCGCACCAAATTTGATCGTAAGAAAAGAAGGACACAACAATGCTAGAGAAAATCAAAAACCTGCAATGGCACTACCAGCTAATTCTTCTGGTTGGTATCGCAACACTCGCCTACTTGTCCGTTTGGTATTTCTTCACGAGCATCACTCGCGAAGAGGTCCGCGTGAAGAATGAAGAAGTTGCAGTTCTTCAGGCGAAGAACGAAGCTGCCCGCGTTGCCACACAACGGATCAACGAGTTTCGAGCTCTTTATGCCAGCAAGTCGGTTGAGTATGAAGAACTGAAAGTTCTACTTCCTGAGCAACGTGAGATCACTAATGTTCTTCAAGGCCTTCAGGACAACGCCCGCGAAGCCCGAATGATCGTGATGCGGTTCAGTCCGCGAGACGACACGCAGCAGGATGTAATTATGGCGAAGCCGGTCGAGATCGAGGTTGACAGCAACTTCAACAATCTCCGAGCCTTCTTCGACAAGATGGCAAAGCTACCGCGAATCGTATCGATCTCTGATTTCAAGATCAACCAACTCGAAAAGCAAACGGCGGAAAAAAGTCTGCACGCTCAATTCCTGCTGACGGCCTACTACGCTGATCCCGAAACAATGAACAAGCCGGCTCCTCCGCCCGGAAAGCCAGGCAAGCCAGGTAGAGTCGCAAAGCCGGGAGCAAAGCCGGCAGAGGCGCCCGCAGCAGCGAAGTAGAGCACTTATCAAGAAGTTAAAAACATTTCCGCAGAGAGAAAAAGCCATGACTAAAAAAGCAAACATTTTACGCTTCCTAGCTCTGAATCTAGCCGTAGCCGGATTCGTCCTCGCCAGCGGCAGTCTCAACGAGCTGGACGCACAACGGGACCCGTTCGCGAGACCGGCATGGGCAAAGAAGAAAGAGGGAGTCGCGGGTGCACCTGGACAGATGCAGGGTAAAAAACCCGGCCCTCCCGCCGATCTCGGAGTGCCCGCGATCGACTCACGAATCGAATACTACAAGCGCGTTCGCGAAACGGCGGCGGCAAATGGCCAGCCGATTCCGAAGGTCACTTCCGTCCTCGCGTTGAACGAAATGTCGGTGACAGGAATATTCCACACACCGCGCGGCTACGCGGCGATGGTCGAGGCCGTTCCTCTGCGTCTTTCCTACACGATCTACCCTGGCGAAAAGTTCTTTGACGGCCAACTTGTCGCCGTTGAAGAGAACCGCTTGGTTTTTCGTCGGGTCATGAAGATGAGCAACGGAAAGTTCGTGTCGTCAGTCGAGAATAAGCCACTTCGCAAGTACACCGATCAGCAGCAGATTCAAGGTATGGCTCCAGCCCAGGGTGAAGCCCAGGCAACGGCTGAACCGGCATACCCGACACCACGGGCAACCGAGGTCCAGTCGGGAATCGGGTCCAAAGCGAGTAGTCCGATAGTCTCGCCTCTCGATGAGATGAATCGTCAGGTTCCTGGCGACTCCGATAAAGACAAACCGAAAAAGAAAGCGGTGAAGGTCGCCAAGACCAGATAAGAAACACGTCAGTAGGCCGGCATTCGCGCGGCTGAAAAAAATTCCACAGACTTTCCACGAAATCTATTGACCCTAGGACAATGGATACAAACTGTAACGGAGGAAACATGAATTCTCTTCAAATCACGAGCGGTTATGCCCGAAAAACACTAATCGCTTTTCTGATCACCGCAATGCTGACCCTCGCGGTACCAGCACAAAAGGTAGTCCCGCAACAGCAGGGTCGCCTCTACGGCGATGCCGGTTTTCTGGGCGAGCCAATCAATCTTAATGTTGTGAATGCCGATATCCGGGATATTCTCAACTACATCACCGAACAATACGGCGTCAATTTCGTCATCGACAAGTCTGTCAAGGCAGTGCCTGTAACGGTAAACGTAAGCGACGTTCCCTGGAATATCGCCCTCGATTCCATACTGCGTTCTCAGGAACTCGGCGTTCAGGTAAACGGGACCATCCTCCGCGTCGCCGATTCAAAGGCACTTGCGACCGAGGGCGAACTGTACCGAGCTCAAATGAATAATCAGCTCGACGGTTCACCGCTTTACACAGAGTTTATTCGTCTGAACTACGCACGTGCAGCCGGTACGATCGGACGCGGTGCCTCGACCAGCGGAAAGACGACTGTCGGTGGGAGCGGCGGCGGTTCTGAGGGGGCCAGTTCATCATCCTCAAACTCGAGCGGTGGCGAAGGCCTTCTGCCGATCATCAAACGACGTCTTTCACGTCGAGGTGCGATCGAGGTTGATGGACGCAGCAATTCTCTGATCATCACGGATGTGAGGCAGAATATTGATGCGATCAAACAGCTAGTAGCGATACTCGACCAGCCCGAACCCCAAGTCGAGATCGAATCGCGCATCGTTGTTGCGACGCGAAGCTTTAGTCGCGATATCGGCGTTCAGATAAATGGTATGGTGTTTGGCCCCCGCGGCAGCGGCGCCCAGGGCGGCACCCTTCCAGGTGCAGTGTCGGGGCAGCCATTCCCGGCGACCTTGCCCACAACGGGTCCTTCGAACGATCTAATTTCAGCCGACGCTGGTCAGCAACAGCCCACCAGCCAGCCGCTCTATCGGTGTGTCCTTGTGGATCAACTCGTGCGCGGTGTTGATCGCCA
>JBKJOR010000258.1:0-18078 GCA_046595575.1 Pyrinomonadaceae bacterium
TTCTCGCCGGCCTCGAATATGCGATCAACAAGCGTTCCAGGATCATCAACCTCAGCCTCGGCACTACGAAGCCGCAATTCTTTTCCCCGCTTCACGATCTTTTAGACCGGGCGTACCAGGCCGGCTGCGTAGTCGTGGCCGCTGCGAACAACCTGCCGCAGCCGAGTTTTCCTTCGGTGTTTTCCTCGTCGCTGATATCCGTAGTAAAGAGCAGCGAGACGGACCCGATGTATTTCGGATTCAACTTCGGTGAGGTGATCGAGCTGACCGCACCGGGTGTGAACATCCGGACCACATGGCCGAACAATGGATACAGGAGCCTGACCGGTAACAGTTTTGCTTGCCCACATATAGTCGGGGTGATTGCACGGATCCTCGAAACTCATCCGGATCTGACGCCTTTTCAGGTAAAGTCTGCGCTTTACGATCTCGCCCGCCGCCGCCTGGCCTTTTGAATCCCTTTAAGTCCTGGGCCGACAAATCACGCCCGAACGATGAATAACCGTTTTGCTTTTTACGGGGCCAGAATGATTTTATAAACTCTATTCAACCTTATGTCTGAAGCATTCAACCTACCGCCGCTGGAGATCGAGAAATATTCGTTGAAGAACGGGCTGCGCGTCGTCCTTAACCGGGATGAGGCTGTGCCCGTCGTTGCCGTAGCCGTCTATTATGACGTCGGGTCGCGGAATGAGCGCGAGGGACGCACCGGCTTTGCCCATCTCTTCGAGCATATGATGTTCCAAGGGTCGGAGAACGTGAAAAAAGCCGAGCATTTCCAGTTCGTTATGAAGGCCGGCGGCACGATGAACGGTACGACCTCTAGCGAGCGGACCAACTATTTCGAAACGCTTCCGGCGAGTCAGTTGCCGCTTGCGTTATGGCTCGAATCAGACCGCATGCGCTCGCTCGCGGTCACGCAGGAAAATCTCGACAATCAGCGTGAAGCCGTCAAAGAGGAAAAGCGCCTGAGGTACGATAATCAGCCGTATGGGCAGATCTTTGATCTGATCAACGAGATGATCTTCCGCAACTTCGCGAATTCCCACTCGACGATCGGTTCGATGGAACACCTCGACGATGCGACCGTCGAAGACGTTCAGGAATTCTTTCGCATCTATTACGCTCCGAACAACGCTGTGCTGGTCATATCCGGGTCCTTCGATCCCGACACGGCAAAGCAGTTGGTCGAAACTTATTTTGGTGACATTGTCTCCCAACAGCCGCCACCCGAACTCGATGTTGCCGAACCGCCCGAAGTCGCCCTTACGTATCGCGAATGGGAAGACAAGCTCGCACCGTTTCCGGCGTTTTTGATCGGCTGGAAAATACCAAAACGGCGAACGCCGGAGTTCAATGCTCTCTACCTCGCAGGCAAATTGCTTTACGACGGTGAAAGCTCGCGACTTTATCAGAAATTGGTGAAAGGTGAGGAGTCGGTAATTCAGTTGTTCGGATTTACGGACGAACGGCGTGGCCCCTCGAGCATTTTTGTAGGGGCGATCCCGAAACCGGAAAAGGACCTGAGCCGGATTCGCGACATCATTATGACCGAGATCCGTAGCGTGGCGGAGAGCGGGCCGACGGCCGACGAGATGCAAAAGTTGCACAACCAACTTATCAACGATGCCGTAAGAACACGTCAATCGTCGATGTCCCGCGCCCAGCATATCGCCGAGTACGCGCTCTACGACGGATCGCCGGATTACGTGAACACTGAGCTCGACGAACTGCTTAGCATATCTCCCGAGCAGATCCGCAATGCCGTTCACAATTATTTGCATACCGATAACCGAGCTTTACTGGATATCGTCACCGTAGGAAAGGGCTAGTAACGCGCCGACTCGATCGCAACTCCGAACTTTATGACGCAAGCAATTCGAAAAACGGCCCCCGGAGCCTTGAAACCGGTGCCGTTCCAAATCCCACAACCGTATATTACTCAGTTAGACAACGGCCTAAAGGTCGTTATCTTTGAGGACAAAAGGCTCCCGCTGGTGAGCTTTCGGCTCGCCTTTTTGGCCGGAGACGCCACCGACCCGCTTGATACGATCGGACTGAATTCGGCGATGGCGGGGATGTTGACCGAAGGAACAGCGACTTACTCAAGCCGTGAACTCGCCGAAAAGATCGAACGACTGGGAGCGAGTATTTCGGGAAATTCGTCCGACGACTTTACGATCATCGCCGCGTCGTCGCTTTCGATCTATTCGTCGGAGATCTTCCAACTTTTTGCAGAAATAGTTTTCCGTCCGAGCTTTCCGGAAGACGAACTCGACCTCTACAGACGTAATGCGGTAGAGAACATAAAGTTTCAGCGGTCCCAGCCTGGATTCCTGGCAAACGAGCAAACGGCGCGTATTCTGTACGGCGATCATCCCTACTCGCGAGTCGCGCCGTCCGCCGCCGATATCGAGAAGCTTACCCGTGAAGCACTTGGCAAAGCCCACGAGCGTCTGCTGGTGCCGAACAACGCGATCCTCGTAGTTGTCGGCGATATTGAGAGAGAGGAATTTCTTTCTGAGGTCAACGAGCAGTTCGGATTATGGGCGCGAGCTGAGTCGGGTGCGCCGCGTTTTGCCGCCCCACCGGAGCGCGATGGTAGGACTATGACGATCGTAGATCGGCCCGGTTCCGCTCAATCGAACATCGTCCTCGCGAATATTGCGATGGAGCGAAATAATCCCGACTATTTTGCGGTTACTGTCATGAACCAGGTCTTGGGCGCCGGGGCATCGTCCCGGGTGTTCATGAATCTTCGCGAAGAGAAGGGGTATACGTACGGAGCTTACACGCGGCTGGATACGAGGCTCTTGGCAGGGGATTTCGAAGCAACGGCCGAAGTGCGAACCGCGGTAACAGGTGATTCGCTGCACGAATTCTTTTACGAGCTGGATAGGATCCGAAATGAGCCGGTGAGTGACGATGAGCTGACAGACGCAAAGAACTTTCTCACCGGCGTTTTTCCGATCCGCGCAGAGACTCAAGAAGGGCTTACAAACCTTATCGTAAACCAGCAGCTTTACCGGCTGCCGACGGATTACCTTCAGACTTATCGGGATCAGGTAGATTCGATCTCTGCCGAAGATGTGCAACGTGTTGCAAACAAGTACATCCTTCCGGAGAAGCTGGCAATTGTGATCGTAGGTGACGCCGGCGAGGTCCTCCCGCAGGTGAAAAAATATAGTGATGCGATCGAGGTCTTTGATACGGAGGGTAACGCGATGGATGTTTCAGGTTTTGAGGTCGACGCCGATGGCGAACCGGATAGCGTGGCGGGTCACTGGGATCTGAGTTTGGATTTTCAGGGTCGGAAGGTTCAGGTAACTCTTGTTTTGAAACAAGACGGCGAGAAAATCACGGGAACGATTGAAACGATACTCGGAAGCGGTGAGATCACCGAAGGAAAGGTTCGAGGCGACAAAATCAATGCGACAGCAAGCACCGAGATCCAGGGACAGGCCGTCGATTTTGTGATCGCCGGCTCGGTCGACGGGGAACGAATGACCGGCACCTTATCGACTGCGATCATTCCGGATTCGTTGGCGTTCGAGGGAAGCCGCAAAGCTTAAAGCCTCGTGAAATCGGTTTCAACGGCGATTTGCTCGGCACCTTCCGGTGTGACGTTGTACATAACGTAACGAAATCCGTCGGGGCTTTGAATTATGTCTGTGCGCCAGCCCCAATCCGGATGGTCTGGTACGGCATAATGTCCGAGAACCGAGATCCCACCTTCGTCCGTGAAACTCCCATTGCACAACATAAGAACTTCTTTTGAATGCCATGAGTCGGTCCAGACTGCCTGGACGGCGTCAGATCTTGGATCGACGCCCAGTATCAGCATACCCTCCTGAGGTTCTCCTTCAAACGACCACGTGTACTCGATAGAAAGAAACTGTCCATTCATTTTTGACCGGATAGCAGCTTTCGAATCTGAACGCTTAACCGGCTCCGGCATCCACGGGACATGCAGGACATTCGATCCTTTCCAATCTCCAGCGAGTCCCCCAAATCTTTCGGTGATGTTCATAGACTCCTTTCGTGAATGTGAACTTTCTCGAAATTATAACACTCGGTGAATTGGGATTGACAGACCAAGGCCATGGCCTCCGCCTCGGAGAACGAGGGAAAGGGAGTTTTGAGTTGTGAGTGAGGTTTCTGCCTCGGGTCGGAAGCAGGACGGGTAATCACAACTCAAAACATGGAGTGTGGGAGATATCTATTAGCCGACCCTCTTGAGCGGCGGGCTTGCCACTGAACTGCCGCGCCGCAGTCTCTGCAAATGCTGTATCAACGCCGAGGCGGCCCGCTTTGTAAGCTCACCCGTCGAACAACTCATCACAGTGCTGCACTCATCGTCAGGATCTACATGAACCTCGCGGCCAATAGCCCTTAGCATGCCGAGCTGCCTGGCGGTGACAAGATCACCTAAGCTGCTCGCGATCGGGTTGGAAGGGAATTCGTCATCGACTTCGGAACTTGCGTCCGATCCTTCCCGCGCAATTACATCTGACTCTTTCCTGTAAAGCTCGCGAGCGATCCCAAATTTCACCGCCGCACGCTTCAACGCGTCATGTTCGGCTTTCTTAATACCCATCTCGCTTTGAGCCAAGCCTGTCCCGATTCCTTCTCTTGTCACGCCATCGATGGTTATCGCAACGGTGACGGTCATCAAGTCGCCAATCTGCCGGATGTCCTTAACCGTGTGCGCCCAGTTCGGTGCAGTCTCATCGAGGATGTCCGCGACCGTGTGCCATTCGACATAATCGACCATCTGCACGTTTCCATTACGATCCCGCCAACCCTCGCGCTGTTTGACCAGCTTTGGATCTACATGCTTTCGAAGCTCGCGAAGCGTAGCAGAAAACTCCAGAACATTGTCTCGTCGCTTACGTCCATCCGAGGTTCCAGGGACCACATCTTTCGATTCCCTTAGATTGATCTGTTTCATGATGCTTTCCTTCCTCTTTGTCGATCCGCTTGTTCTGTCTCACTAAGTTACTAATTGACGGCCAACACGTTCGTGCCATCCGTGAAACAGTGTACCAGTCAAATTTAATTGTTGCAAGTATGCAACGAGGTGTTGCATTTAATATTAGGGCTGTGCTATGTTTTATCCGTGAAATAGGAATTCCACCCATGACACTTACTTGGAGGAACCGAAATTATGGCGGACAGAATCGAGAACTTCATTAACACAGTAGAGCTTGGACGAGCTATCAAGCGGCGGAGAGAGGAGTTAGGACTCAGCCTCCGTGACGTTGCTGACGTAACAAAAGTCTCGGCATCGACGCTCTCAAGGATCGAGAACGGAACAGGCAAGCCTGACTCAGACAACATCGCTCGGCTTACCGGCTGGCTGGATATGCCGATCGATCGGGTAATGAACAAGCAGGCGAGCGACGTCGAACCGGTCATCTACTATCCGCACGAGGCCACGCCGGAGATCGTCGAGGCTCATCTGCGTGCAGACAAGAAGTTGACGCCTGAGACCGCCAATGCTCTTTCCGAGCTATTTCGGGTGGCGTACAAGCAGTTCAGTAAAGCCGGTGAAGACTAGTGCGTTGAAGCCGGAACGTGGGAAAAGGGGCGTAATGGATATTTACATTTCTGGAGCGGCACCTATGCAGGTTAATCGGAATAGCTACATTGTCGACAATCGGTTTTCTGTCGACACAACATTTGTTCTTTTCTTTCTGGCGGTTGATTTCGGCCAGTCGGCGGCGAGCTTCGGCCTGGACTCACTGCTGTCGCTGATCACGCTGGGAATGCTTCTGGTTCTACCGTACTTTTTGCCATCGGTGCATGAGAAGCCCGAATTTGGTACATGGGTGGCCGGTCGCGCGGTGATAGCCGCTTTTGCAATTGCCCTAGGTGCGATGTTTCAAAGGTCGGTTGGCTTGGCCCTTCCGGAAGCCTTTCGGTTCCTCCCAATGACGTTCGTTATCCTGACGGCAATGCTCAGCTGCTACTTACAATTCTGTGCTATTATCAGGTTTCGTTTGGCGAGATAAGGCAAAAGGCGTCGAACGTTAATAGATCCGCGTATGTTCGGGAAACACACGCGGATCTTTCGTTTTCTTAGCCAATAACCGAGTCGGCAACAGCGTACTGGTCTGTGTCTTCCTCAGCAAGCAGGTCGTGGATTCTGGTGACCTCGCGGACCAGATCTGCGTATTGAGCCGTCGTCAAAGCCTGGGCCCCATCACACAGTGCCTCCTCGGGCCGCGGATGAACCTCAATTATCAGCCCATCGGCTCCGACGGCCACAGCGGCCCGGGCCATTGGATTCACAAGATAGTTATGTCCCGTACCATGAGACGGATCAGCTATTATCGGCAGGTGTGTGATCCGATGAACAGCAGGGACAATGGACAAATCCATCGTATTTCTAGCATGGTCGGCGAAGGTGCGAATACCTCGTTCGCAAAGTATCACATCGTAGTTTCCTTCCGCCATGATGTACTCGGCTGCTAGAAGAAATTCGTCAAGAGTCGCCGAGAGTCCACGCTTGAGCAGGACGGGTTTCCGGGTTTGTCCGACGTACTTGAGCAGGGAAAAATTCTGCATGTTTCGTGCGCCGATCTGGATACAATCACCGTACTTTTCAACAAGATCAACGCCGTGCTCATCCATTGCTTCGGTCACGATGTTAAGACCGAATCGATCGCGGACCTCGCCCAAGATCTTCAAACCATCTTCACCCATTCCCTGAAACGCATAGGGCGAAGTTCGCGGTTTGAATGCGCCGCCCCGGAAGAATTTCGCACCGCTGGCAGCCACCGCCTCGGCTGTTTCCAGGACTTGTTTTTCGCTTTCCACCGCGCACGGCCCGGCAATTATTGCCAGTTCTCGTCCGCCGATGGTCGCATTCCCGACCTTGACCGTGGAGTTATTCGGCCTGAGATCCCGCGATATAAGCTTGTACGGCTTGGTAACGCGGATCGCATCACCGACGCCGGGAAGATTCTCAAAATGAGCCGGATCCACGGCGCTTTTATTTCCAGTCACTCCGATCGCCGTCCGGCTCTCGCCGGGCATAGAGTGACCTCGTAGGCCGAGGCCCTCGATAATTTCTACGACCCGGTCGATCTCGGCCTGGGTCGCGTCTGATTTCATTACGATAAGCATAAAAAATGGGTCGCCCGGTAGTCCGGCGAAACTAAAACTCTAAAGTTCTGATCCTGAGATTGCAAACTGGGGCAGGATACTCCGAACCAGGTCCTCGACCCGCTCCACCGCGTTTTCATTCGATGATCGCTCGATCTCGGCAACGATAGCGGATCCAACAACAGCGGCGTCTGCGTAACGCCAAACATCGGCGATCTGGTCGCGGGTAGAGATTCCGAAGCCAACGGCGACCGGGAGATCAGTGAGTCCCTTGCACCTTCGAACGAGGGCTTCGGCGTCAGAACTGATGTCGGATCTTGCTCCCGTCACTCCTGCCCGAGAAACGGCGTAGAGAAAACCGGTCGAGCGTTTAACTATCGACTCGAGGCGTTTCTGCGATGTGGTTGGTGCGATCAGCGATATCAGGTCCAACCCCGTCCGCCCTAGAATCTGTGCGGCACTGTCCGCTTCGTCGTCGACCAGGTCGCTGATCAGCAGTCCGTTAACTCCCGCGCTTGCCGCGTCCCGGCTTAGTTTATCGAGACCATATCGGAACAAAGGATTGAAGTAACTAAAGAGAACGATAGGTGTGTCGACCTTCTTTCGCGCTCGATCAACGATGGCAAGGATCTTCTCAACATTCACGCCGTTCGCTAACGCGCGTTGGGATGAACGTTGGATCGTGGGCCCGTCGGCAACCGGATCGCTGAAGGGCACGCCGAGTTCGATAACATCGGCGCCCAGGCGCGCGAGTTTGATGACGATCGCGAGCGACGTTTCGACATCCGGATCTCCGGCGGTGACGAACGGAATGAAACCCTTCCGACCGGTTCTTTGCAGTTCAGAAAATCTGTCGGCTATCGCGCTCATAGCTCCTCTCCAATCGCGTCCGCTACTGTCCCGATGTCCTTATCGCCCCGTCCCGAAAGGTTGACGATAACGATCGTGTCCTGGGTTAGGTCGGGAGCGATCTTAGTCACGTGGGCGATGGCGTGTGAAGATTCGAGTGCCGGAATAATACCCTCCGTCCGCGACAGAAGGTGAAATGCTGCCAGAGCCTCGTCGTCCGAGACCGACACGTATTCGATGCGGCCAGCGTCGTGGAGGAAAGCGTGTTCGGGGCCTATCGAAGCGTAGTCTAAACCCGCCGAGATCGAGTGCGTCGATGCGATCTGGCCCTCATCGTTCTGTAGCAGATAGCTTTTCGTTCCTTGCAATACCCCAACGCTGCCGCCGGACATAAAGCGCGCCGCATGCTGCTCGAGCTCGGAGCCAATGCCGCCCGCCTCGACTCCGATCATCTTGACGTCGTCATCTAGAAAATCATGGAATAATCCGATGGCATTTGACCCGCCTCCGACACACGCAACCAACAGATCCGGTAAGCGACCCTCGCGAGCTTGTATCTGCTCTCGAGCCTCACGGCCGATGACGGTTTGGAAATCGCGAACCATCAATGGATACGGGTGTGGGCCGAGAGCCGAACCGAGCAGATAATACGTCGTCGAAACATTCGTGACCCAATCGCGAAGGGCTTCGTTGATCGCGTCCTTGAGAGTCCGCGATCCTGACTCGACGCCTCTGACTTCCGCGCCGAGGAGCCGCATACGAAAGACGTTCAGCTCCTGTCGCCGCATGTCTTCGGTCCCCATGTAGACCACGCACTCGATCCCGAATAAAGCGCAAACAGTCGCGGTCGCGACGCCGTGTTGGCCGGCCCCGGTTTCGGCGATTACACGTTTCTTACCCATCCGCCGCGCGAGCAGAATCTGCCCGATGCAGTTATTTATCTTATGAGCACCCGTGTGATTCAGATCTTCACGTTTCAAGTAGATGCGTGCGCCGCCAAGCATCTCAGTCAATCTTTCGGCGTATGTCAGAGGGGTTGGCCGCCCTGAATAGTTCGTGAGCAGGGAATCGAGTTCCGCTCGAAAGTTCGAGTCGTGGCGAAATTCAAGATACGCGGCGGTCAGTTCGTCCAGAGGCGCGACCAGCGTCTCCGGCACGAAGCGGCCGCCGTACTCGCCCCAATAACCGCGCTCATTTGGTTCGTAATCAGTCATCTCGTTTCGCTTCAGTTATAAACCGTCGCAGCTTCTCAGGGTCCTTCTTGCCCGGGATCGATTCAAGTAAGCTGCACGAATCCACTGCGTATGGACGGATCTCCAAGATCGCCGCCCGTACGTTATCGGCGGAAAGTCCGCCCGCAAGATAAAGTTCGAGCGACGGGGAAATTCGCTTGGCGATTTGCCAGTCGAAAGTCTGCCCGGCCCCTCCGTATACGCTTCCCGAATATCCGTCGAGCAGAACGGCGTCGAGCCCGTAATCGACAATCGATCGGACGTCGAAACCCGGCCCCGCACGAAACGCCTTGATCACGCCGCAGCCTACTGAGTCGGCGATTTGTTTAACCAAGTCGGGCGGCTCGTCACCGTGGAGTTGAACGACGTCGAGCTTTGCCGTTCGAGCGAACTCGCTAATTCTATCCACTGTCTCATTCACAAAAACACCAACCTTTACAACCTCTTCGGCGAGTTCGCTGACGATCGCGCCGGCAGATTCGGCAGAAATATATCTTGGACTCCTCGCATAGAAATTAAAACCGAGCATGTCGGCACCGTATTCGATAGAGAGTCGCGCGTCCGTGAGATCGGTAATTCCGCAAATCTTTACTTTTGTCATTGCACGAACCTAACTAACCATCAACTCCCGCGGTCAGCGATCCGATCTCGCTTTCTGGATCAGTGCTTCGCATCAATGTTTCGCCGATTAAAAACCCCGAGTATCCAAGCGATCTCAGCTCGAGCAGGTCATCGCGATTTGTAATGCCGCTTTCAGCGATCATCGGCGTGTCCGCCGGGGCATGCTCGATCAATTCACGCGACACGTCGAGCGACACTTCGAGGGTCCGAAGGTTGCGATTGTTAACGCCGATCAATCCGGCTCCTATCTGTTTCGCGATCGTCATCTCCTCTCGTGTGTGAACTTCGACAAGAGCGTCCAGTCCGAAGTCTTGGGCAATCGTTTGCAGATTGGAGATCTGATCCGGCTGCAATGCGGCGACGATTAGCAAGACGGCGTCGGCGCCTGCCACCGCGGCTTCGTAGATCTGAAATTCATCGACGATAAAATCCTTTCGCAAGATCGGAAGGGAAACCGCCTTTCGAACCCGCCGCAGGTCGTCGAGCGATCCTTGAAAGAAATCGGGTTCCGTAAGTACCGAGATGGCACAAGCCCCTCCTCGCTCGTAGAGTCGGGCGGTTTCCTCGGGATCGATCCGGTCGTTGATCACTCCTCGCGAAGGCGACGCGCGCTTTATCTCAGCAATTATATTCACGCGGTCCGTTCGGTTTAGCTCCTTACTCAATCGATGCGGCGACGAAGAGCGGCGGATGGAGCGAGCACGTTCTGCCAACTCAGATCCGTCCATATTTGCCTTTGTTGCCATCAGCCGATGGCGAACCGCTTCGAGGATCTTATCGAGATTCGTCATTGTCTTACTGCATCCGCCAGTTCCACTAGCTTTGTCTTCGCTCGTCCGCTGTAAAGAGATTCCTTTGCGTGGGAATAAGACTCCGCCAGAGTCTCTCCGCGCTCGGCGAGAAAAAGTGCGGCCGCGGCATTAAGAAGTACGAGTTTTTCACCCGCAGAATCGTTCCTCTCGAGGTTTAAGATCGCCCGGATAAGGTCGGCACTTTCACTAACGTCGCCTGCACTCGGTGCATTCGGATGATCACCTTCGAGTCCGAAATCGCCGGCCGTCAGTTCAAACATCCTCACGTTTTCACTATCTACCTCGGCCACGCTTGTCGCAGAAGAAATAGATATCTCATCTAGTCCGCCGCGACCATGAACGATCCACGATCGTTTTGTTCCAAGCCGCGCGAGCGCGTCCGCCATCTTCGAGACCATATCCTCACTCCACACTCCTATCACCTGATGGTGTGCGCCGGCTGGATTACACAACGGACCAACACAATTGAAAACAGTCGGGAATCCGAGCCCGCGTCGGACCTTCGCAAGCGTCGGGGAAAGGCGATGAAAATTTGGTGCGAACATAAAGCAGATCCCGATCTCAGTCAGGCATCTTTCTGCTGTCGATGCATCGACGGCAGGTTCGACGCCAAGTTCGGCCAGAACGTCGGCGCTTCCGGACTTACTCGTTGCGGCTCGATTCCCGTGTTTGGCTATTGGCAATCCAGCACCGGCTATCACAAAGGCGGCGGCCGTCGAAACATTGAATGTCTTAGCCTTGCTGCCGCCCGTTCCGACGATGTCCACGAGTGTGTCGTGAGGCGATCGAACACGCGTGCACCGGTCGCGCATGATCCTCGCGATCAGATAGATCTCGTCGCTGCTGATCCCCTTGTTGGCCCACTCCCGAAAAACGGCCGAAAGTGTCGTTTCATCGGATTCATCGATCATTGCATCGAGAAATGTTTCAGCATCGCCTGCGACCAGATCACGGCCTGTTCGAAACGTGTCGATGTACTTGTGCAGGATCGCCGTCACTAAACCTCCCGCTCCGCCAACTCGATCGCCTTGAGCAGGGCACGGGCCTTATTCACGGTTTCCTCATATTCTTTCTCGGGTACGGAGTCGGCGACGATACCGGCTCCGGCCTGAACGCGAGCGACGCCGTCCTTGAGAACAAGGGTGCGAATTGCGATGCACATATCCATGTTGCCACCGTAATCAAGATAACCGACAGCACCGGCGTAAATACCGCGTGCGTCGGGCTCCATCGACTGGATCAACTCGATCGCACGGACTTTTGGTGCACCTGAAACCGTCCCGGCCGGGAAGCACGCCCCGAGAGCGTCAAAACGGTCGAGTCCCTTACGAAGCTTTGCTGAGAGTCGTGTCACCAAATGCTGAACGTGGGAATATTTCTCAACGTCCATTAGTTTATCGACCGTAACGCTTCCGTATTCAGCGACACGCCCGAGATCGTTTCGTCCGAGATCGACAAGCATCAAATGCTCCGCTATCTCCTTCTCGTCGGCCCGCATCTCATCCGCAAGTCGAGTGTCTTCCTCAGGGTTTTTGCCACGCGGCCGCGTTCCCGCGATCGGTCGATATTCGATATCAACGCCGCTGCATTTCACAAGCATTTCGGGCGACGAGCCAATTATCGAGCGATCCGACATGCGCAATAGAAACATGTAGGGGGATGGATTCATCGATCGCATCGCGCGATAGATAGAGACCGGATCAGCCGAAGTCTTACGAGAAAAACACTGGGACAGGACCACTTGATAACACTCGCCGGCCCGTATCAATTCCTTTATCGAGACGATGGCGTTTTCAAAATCTTCCTTTGTCCAGTTTGATGTTGTGGCTCCGACATCCTTGCTCATCTTCGGCAGTGGCAAGGGTATAGGGCCGGTCTCGAGTTTGGCTCGTATCGCCCCGTTTCGATTTCGTGCCTCACTCTGTTGGACATCGTCGCCGGTGGGAACCAGGGAGATGATACTTATGATCTGCTTGACGTGATCGAAGGCAACGACCGACCGGAAGAACATAAATTCGGAATCGAGACCGTCGTCGCTCGTTCTTGCAATTGACTTCTCAAACCATCCGGAGCAGTTGAACCCAAGGTAACCTATCGCACCACCGACAAATGGAGGCAGATCAAGCGAGCTCTCGACGTCGCAGTCTGAAAAGTGCGAGCGCATAGATTCAAACATCGGGGTATCAAGAATTTGATCGTCTATCGGACCGCGAACCGTGACCGACGCGGCGTCGCCACGGATCGTCATCGCTGGGTCAGAGCCGATAAATGAATAGCGCCCAAGTGATTCGCCACCTTCGACGGATTCGAGTAGAAAGGACTGGCTGCTGGTCTCCGCCAGCCGTAAGTAAACACTGAGCGGAGTGTGAAGATCTGCCGGCATCGTATCGATCACCGGAACCAGCTTTCGTTCTGTCGGAGGTTTTGACTTTTCGAACATACAAACAAAAAAAGCCGCCTATCGATTCGAAAGGCGGCGCTCTTTAAAGACTCTACTCTAGGATTGTGAACGAAATTATCGTCAACTTCCTTTCAAGTCGAACACCGCGGAAAAGCGCCAGCGCCAGCTAAATGCGGCCGACGAATCGCTTTCTGCTTTGTCCTTCTGAAAGTGCATGACCTAAGTTGTAGCAAATCCCGGTTGCAGCTGTCAATCACATTTTGGGCGGCACTTCTATTCCCATCGTATCCAGTGCCGAGGTCAGCGCGTTGCGCGCGGCGTCCGCCACCGCGAGCAGAATCGCACGCTTCGACGGGTCCTTCTCCGGCAGGATCTTGTGATTGTGATAGAAGAGATTGAACTGCTTCGCGAGGTTGAAAGTGTACTTTGCCAGTATCGCGGGCTCATTTTGGATGGCGGCTTGATTGATGGTTTCCTCTGCCCGCGAGGCAAGCACCAGCATCGACCAGATATCGTCGGATGCTTCGCCTCGGAACACCTCTTCCGATCTACTCGAGTCTCTGGCAACTTTTGCTGCATCGTCGAGACTCTCGCCCGCTTCGGTAAGCTTCCGGAAGATCGAATTTGCTCGGACAGCCGAATATTGGCAGAAGCAACCGGTCTCACCCTCGAACGAAAGTGCTTCTTTAAAGTCGAAAACGATGACCGTATTGCGGGTGAATTTCAAAAGGAAATATCGAAGGGCTCCCACCGCTATCTGATGCGCTATCGCTCGCTTTTCGGCGTCACTAAGATCCGGATGTCGGGAATCGACCTCAGCGAGGGCATTTGTTTCGAGCCGATCGATAAGGTCATCGGCCTTTACACCGAGTCCCTTCCGTCCGCTCATCTCGATGAATGGTCGATCTCTGTCCTCAGCCGAAAGCTCGAATCCCAACTCTTGTGCTGCAGCCGGCGATAATGCCACCATCTCGTAAGCGAGATGGATGCTCGCACGCTCACCTTTTTCGGGATAGACCGCGGCGACGCCTTTTTTTACGATGTCCTGAGGATATGACTGACGCGAATCGATGACGTTGTAAACGGTTTCGCCGTGTCCGAATTCAGGAACACCTGAATCCTCGTCGCTCGCATCCGCGGTCGTTATCCAAACCTGCCTGCCGTCGGAGTATTCGTGGAATCGGCGGTAAAAGAAATCCATTCCGAGGATACCCAACTTCCACATCTGATAAGCGATGTCCTTGCCGGTATAGGTCACGGTTCCATTCGACCGGACGAGAATCTTGTCCGCCTCGTGATCCTCTGTTCCTGAATGCGACTCGAAAGGCATGACCCAGCATCCGGCGTGTTTGCCTTCATTTTGCAAGTGGATCACGCCGAGCTGCTTCATCTGCTCGAAAGCTTTATCCCAGAAACGGAGGTGGAGTATCTCGGATTCACGCGGCAGGAGATCGTACCGGATCGACAGACGATCCATTGTGGCAAGAATGCATTCGACATTGCGGGTTGCCACGTAATCGGCGAGTTCCGCCGTACTGTTGTCACCTTCTTCGATAAGGTGCAGAACCTCGGCACGCTTTTCCTTCAGCGCTTCGTTGGTCTGATATTCGAGTCCGACTTTCGCGTACAGGTCCCAGCAGTAGTAATCGAATGATCGACCAGCCGATACAAGTTCCGCATCGAGCGTTTTAATATCGTCGAGTGTCTTGTTTTCCAGATGAACAAACCCGACGACCACATCCGCGACCTGTACTCCAGTGTTATCGATATAGTTCTGAACTTCGACCCGCTTCCCGCTGGCTTTCAATATCCGCTGAAACGTATCGCCAAGGACCGAGTTTCGGACGTGTCCGATATGAGCCGCCTTGTTCGGGTTGACCGACGTATGCTCGACGCACACTTTTGTCGCCCCGGTACTCTCAGAATGTCGCCGACGGGGAAGCGGATCGGCACCGACCCGTTCCGCCAGGAACTTTGTGCGGTTAAGGTAGACGTTTAAGTAACCCGCCCCGGCGACCTTGATTTCCGAGATAAAATCAAACTCTTCAAGCGATGCCTTAAGCAACTCGGCGATCTCGCGCGGGTTACGCTTCTCGCCGGTCTCCTGTTTTATCTTTTTTGCCAACTCGAATGCGACAGGGAAGGCAAAATCACCGAGCTCGGTCTTGGGAGGCGTTTCCGACGCAACTTGATCGAGCTCTACATCGAATGCGGCCCGGGCTGTAGCCCGTATGCGTTCGCGCAAAACTTCATTTATTTCAGAAAGTGTCATGCTGGTAAATAGAAAAGCGATTATACGGGAACGACGCACGAAACACGACCGAGACGTAGGACAGACTGTTAGTCTGTCCTACAGCGCGGGGCCTAGGACATCTGTCCTGCATAGCTGTTCCGGTTTCTGCTCCTCCAAGTTATACTTTCACTTTCATGCGTACTCTTTACTTCGACTGTTTCGCCGGTGCGAGCGGCAACATGATTCTTGGTGGGCTAATAGCCCTCGGCGTTGACGAGAGCGAGCTGAGGCGTCAACTCGGAACGGTTTGTCCGGTCGAGGTCGAGATTGAGTTTACCCGCGTCGACCGGTCCGGTATCGCGGCGGTGCATGCGAAGGTATCGGTCCCAGACGAAAAGAAGCACCGGCATTTATCTGAGATCGAGAAAATAATCGACGGAGCGGGTGTGTCCGGCAACGTAAAAGAACGGTCGAAGGCGATCTTCCGACGGCTGGCCAAGGCGGAAGCAAAAGTTCATGGAATCGAAGTTGAGCGGGTCCATTTTCACGAGGTCGGAGCGATGGACGCGATAGTCGACATTCTCGGTGCGTGTATAGGCTTTGAGATGCTCGGCATCGAGCGCTTTATTTGTTCGAAGATCCATGTCGGAAGCGGCTTCGTTGATATAGCTCACGGGAAATTCCCCGTCCCGCCGCCTGCCGTGGTTGAGCTCTTGGAGGGGATTCCGTTTTATTCGACTGAGATCGAAGGCGAGCTTGCTACGCCGACCGGTGTGGCAATTATTTCTACTCTTTGTGGCGCAAGAGATTCACAGAGTGAACTAACCGCGGAGAAGACTGGATACGGCGCCGGCACTCGCGAGTACGAAAAGTTTCCTAACGTGCTCCGGCTTATTGTCGGTGAAAGCGACGGAGCGACTGCACGTGCGACGACTGATCGGCTAACATTGCTCGAGACAAATATCGACGACCTCTCACCCCAGATCCTTGGATTCGTAATGGAACAAGCATTCGAGCTTGGAGCTTTGGATTGCTGGTTCACACCGATCCAGATGAAGAAGAATCGACCGGCCGTGATGCTGTCTGTCCTGTGCCCGCGCGACGGGCGATCGACACTGACCGAGATGATATACAGGGAAACAAGTACGCTCGGGATTCGCGTTCGCGATGTCGAACGCGAGTGCCTTGATCGTGAGATGATGAGCGTCGTCACCGAATTCGGAACAGTCGATGTGAAGCTCGGGAAGCTTAATGGAAAGATCGTGAACGCCATGCCGGAATACGATCAGGTGCGTCGGCTGGCGCTCGATAATGGCGTTACGTTTCGAGTTGTTCGCGACGCCGCGCTCGAGCGGGTTCCTTACGCTCAAACACAATCAGCGGCGGGTAGTTAATTCTGCATATTTACGATGGCGAATAAAACAAAAAGAAAAGTCGATCGAAAAAAGATCGCCGAAGGGGTAAGGCTGATGCTCGAGGGCATGGGTGAAGATCCGGATCGTGACGGATTGCTTAAAACTCCCGAGCGTGTCGCTGATTTCTACGTGGAGCTGACGGAGGGAATGTGGATCGATGCAAAGAAGATCATCGAACCGCTGCCGGGCGATTCGCATGACGAGATGGTGCTCGTCAAAGACATTTCCATCGCATCCGTTTGCGAGCACCATCTCGCGCCGTTTGTTGGCAAATGCCACATCGCTTACATCCCGAAGAACGGCCGCATCATCGGACTCTCGAAACTAGCCCGCATCGCCGAGATCTTTGCTCGTCGGCTGCAGGTTCAGGAGAGATTGACGCAACAGATCGCCGATACGCTGTTCGAATATTTGGAGCCCATCGGCGTGATGGTCGTGGTTGAGGCGGAGCATACTTGCATGACCCTCCGCGGAGTAAAAAAACCAGGTGCTATTACCGTCACTTCGGCAGTACTTGGTGGTTTCCGAAAGGACCCGCGGACAAGGGCCGAGGCGATGGCTTTGATCAAGGGCTGATGATTTACTTGAAGAGCTAGTAGGCTCACTTAGGCAGTACGTGAAGGGTCTGCGCGCAGACCTGTTATAAAAAACTTTAACTATGAGAAAAACTCTAACGACCCTTCTACTTATCGCGGTCTGCACACCTCTCGCATTTGGCCAGCTTTATACCGCCCGCTTCGACGGCCCGAACATGCGCGAGCGCGTGATACGGCTTTCGGCCGATGATTTCGAAGGCCGCGGTCCGGGCACAGCCGGCGGAAAGCGAGCGGCGCAATACATAGCTGATCAGTTGAAGGCCGGGGGTGTGAAGCCTGGGAACGGGAAATCGTATTTTCAAAACGTCAAGCTCGTCGGCGTAAAGGCTGACCCTGCGACAATGTTGAATATCGGATCCGAGTCTTACAAGTTTGGCTCCGACTTTGTCGCTACTACATCCTCTCAGCTTGCCGACGTTTCCCTTGATGCGGACCTCGTGTTTGCCGGGTATGGCATCGACGCTCCGCTCTACAATTGGAACGACTACAGCGGCGATCCCGACCAGTATCGCGGAAAAGTGCTGATGATCATGGTCAACGATCCGCCGGCGACAGATGCGGAGCCAAACCTTTTTGGCAGCAAGGCACTTACATACTACGGACGCTGGACGTACAAGTACGAGGAAGCGGCACGACGCGGAGCCGCCGGCGTCATCCTGATCCATACAGACGAGTCGGCCGGTTACGGATGGAACGTGATCCGCTCGTCGAACGGGAACTGGCGATACGAGATCGCTCGGACGGAAAACGATAAGACCCCGTTCCTCAAGATCAAATCGTGGGTATCGAGCGACTCGGCAATGAAGATC
>JBKJOR010000425.1:0-4164 GCA_046595575.1 Pyrinomonadaceae bacterium
AATTGAGGATCTTGCCAAACTCACGTGCGGCGTCGTAATTCCGGTTCAGTCTCAGCAGTGCGAGGCCGCGAAGATACTGCGGTATGAACTCCCCGGCTTTTTCCAGGCGCTCCGTGATCTCTAGCTCTTCAATTGCCTCTTTAAGCTTGCCAGCCTGCAGCCAAACTGCGGCTCTGATCGTTGGGGCCCATAGATGCTTGAGGAGGGTGTCATTAGGTCGGTCGGCGATCATCCCATTTAGCAGGGCGGCGGCCTCGTCTGATTGGCCTGCGACGGCTAAAGCAAGCGCGTTCGTAACGATCACCATTTGCCCTTTCTCGAGGCTGAGTGCCTTATTGGTCTGTGCCTTCAGGACCGATCGGAGCGATGCGTCATTCTTGTCCGGGAGAGCGCTCCCCGAACTCCAAAATACGATCCGGACCGCCTGCTCCGCCGCATATTTCCCGGCAACCTCCCGTGCGTTCGTGTGGGTCGCAAGATCCACCGAGCGGCGCGAGAAGTCCTGGGCCGTTCGCCATTGGCCTCTCACCGCGGCCGCGCGCGCTTGCACATCGAAGGCGAGATGCTCGTCGTCGCGCCCCGCGAACCAGCGAAGCTCGGTCTGTATCGCGTCCTTATCGTCCTCAATAAACGCGATCATTAGCGGAAATAGATGGAAATAAGTGCCGTCCAATTTCCGGTCGAACGCATTCTTGCACGTTTCCTTTGCTTCATCGTAACGGCCCAGCGAGACGAGCGACTCCACAAGGTTCATATAGATCGTCGCGTAATTCGAATCGATCCGGATGCCCTCGCGGGCGAACGCTACCGCTTTTTCTGATTGCCCGATCCGTTCCATTGAATCGGAAAGACTGACATACGAGACGACGAAATTCGGGTAGGTGTTCCGCCAAAGCTCTAGCGTATCGATCGCTTTGTCGAGCTCGCCGTTGACGAAGTTATGGAAGTAATAGGTGATCCTAAGTTTTTCGCTTTCGCTGACCGCCTCGCGGAGTTCATACGCCTTTCTGGTCATTGCTGCGGCGAGCTGCCATTGGTCAGTGTTCCTGTAAACGACCGCCAGCTCGGTGTAAGCCAGAGCGAACTCGGGATCTAATTCCAGCGCCTTTTTGTAAAAAGGTATCGCTTCGAATTGCCTCCCGTTAACGATTTGCTCGCGGCCAAGAACGAAGATCTTCAACGCCTCCAGCGACGAGGTAGTTATCGATTCGCTTGGCACATTGAACTTCTCGATCGAGCTGAGGCTTTCGCCAAGCCGTTCTCGAAGCCCGGTCGCGGCACGCGTGAGCGCATTCAACACCTCCTCGCGCGAGTTCACCTGTTCGAACTCCCGTCCGAGGCTCTCGTTGTTCCTCGCATTGATCGCTTCGAGCGTCAAGACGTAGATCTCGCCGAATTTCGATATCGATCCCGTGATGAACGCTTTGAGATTCTGCCGCATGCAGATCTCTTCGCCAAGCTCCTTGCTCACCTTTTCGTCGGGTCGGCGTCCCATCAGACGAAGCGTCTGTGTAACTTTTGAGTCAGGCACGATATCGAGGAACGGTGACTGCGCCAATGAATATGCGAGCGCCATTTTCAGCGTTTGATCGAACACCGCTTCGCCCGTCGTGTTCTCGAATTCGGTGAGTAGGATGGAATCGCGGCTTCGGCCGCCCGAACTGGTCGCGTACCGCGGCTGCGACGTCGTTGTGCCGGAATCGGGAGAAGCATTCGGAACGGCCGTTTGCTCGAGCATCGCTTCCATCCGCAGCTCGTCCCGGAGTTCTTTTAGATCGCCGAGCAGGTCGCGGGTGGATTGATAGCGCTGATCGCGTTTCTTCTTCAGCGTTTTCTGAACGATACGTTGCAGCTCGCGCGGGAGGTGTGGCGCAATCGAAATGATCGGCGGCGGTTCCTTGCTGATTATCGATGACAGTGTGTCCGTCACCGTCTCGCCATCGAACGGCGCCTTAGCTGTGAGCATTTCGTACAAGACGACCCCGAAACTGAACACATCCGAACGGGCGTCGGTCGGCTTACCCCGAGCCTGCTCGGGCGACATGTATGACACCGTCCCCATGACGACACCCGGGTTGGTCATCACCAGCTTTCGCGTTTCGTCCTCACCGCCCATATTCACGGGTTCGGTGAGCTTTGCCAGTCCGAAATCCAGGACCTTAACGTAACCATCTGGCCGCACCATTATGTTCTCAGGCTTTACATCGCGGTGGATGATCCCGACCTGGTGTGCCGCCGACAACGCCTCGGCTGTCTGAATGGCGATCGAAAGCGCGTCGTCAAAAGTCAGACGCTGCTTCATGCGCTCGCGCAGAGTCTTCCCGTCGATGAACTCGATCGCCATGTAATGCGACCCTTCGTGTTCACCAATCTCGTAGACCGTGATCAGGTTCGGATGATTTAGCGCGGACGCAGCCTGTGCCTCCTGAATGAAGCGGCTGAGGAGATCTTCATCCTTGCTGTACTTTTCGTTGAGGAACTTGATCGCGACCTTTCGGCCGAGCTTTGTATCGTCGGCCAAATAGACCTGACCCATACCGCCAGAGCCGATCAGCGAACGTATCTCATAATGGCCAAACGAGGCCTTAGGTTGGGCTTGCATAGAGCTTAAAAAAGGGTGGTAGTGCTGAATAAGGTAGCCCCTGACGCGAATTGAGTCAACTTTGTTAGCCCCTAACTCCCGAAAAAGCTGACCGGGTCAGCGACACACCCGACCACGTCCGGGGCGGCCGAAACTTTGCGCGACTGGCTTATTGGGAGAGATAAGGCGGGGTGACGTTTCGGCGGCGGGCCGACTTGTTTGTCGACACTGATTCTACCCAATGTCGGGAGAAACCGTCTTTACAGCATCACAAAACAAAGTGAACACGAACAAGATGAAAAAACGGCAGAGATCTTTTAGACGTTCTACGCCCGGATCTCTGCCGTTCAACACTTCTCGTATTAGGTCAGCCCTTCACGAGCGAGTTATTTTTTCAGCTTTGCCATCGCTCGCGGCCGGACTATCGCGTAGCCGGTGGCGTCGAGTTGGTTAAGATCGACTATCCGTTGGTAAAGCGCCATCGCGCCTTTCGTGTCGCCCGCTCCTTCGAGGGCAACGGCCTGATAGTACCAAACGTACGGATCCGCGGGATTTGCCTTAGCAAAAAACTCGCTCGCTTTCGCGTAGTTTTTCTGTAGAAGTGCGAGATAGCCTGAGACCTGGCTAAAGCCCCTCTGCTGATTCACGTTCGTGCCCGTCGCAAGACTCAGTTCGCTCTGGGCTTTATCGAATTCGCCCCGCGCCGCCAAATATCGCGCCCGCGCCAATCTCCCGTTAAACTCTCGGTTGCCCTTAAGTCCGGGTGCCAGCGAAGGATCGTCCTGAAGCTTTGACGCCATGTCGAACTGAGTAAGTGCGGCATCCATATTGCCAGCTTCGACGTTGATAAAACCGGCAAGATTGTAGAGGCCGATCAAGGTCTGGGCGTCGCCTGCGGCCTTAGACGCCGCTATGCGCTTAGCATTTACCTCTAACGCCTCGTTATATTTCCCTTGAGCGAGCCATGAGTTCATGGTCGACAAGAGCGCCTGGTCGCGGTTGCCGTCGTTTGTCGCCTTGGAAAACATAAGGCCGTAGGTTTCGCGGCTTTTTTCATAGTCGCCCTTATAGCCATAGTCGTTTCCCATCCCTCTGTACGATGCGATGAAGGTCGGGTCTTTCGACAGAGCCATGTTGTATTGCTTTATGGAGTCGTCGTATTTACCGGTCGTCATCAGCATCTCCGCGTACGAATCGTATGGATTCGGATTGTTGGGGATCAGCTTAATGTAGGTTTTGAACGCTGCTTCGGCGTCGGCATATTTTCCCATTGCCATGTTCCCGTAGCCAATGTTATTGAAGACGGGTGCATAATTTTTATCGAGTTTTGCGGACTCATTGAAATGCATTAACGAGGTCGCATTGTCGCCGATACCTCGATAATAAAATCCAAGCTGCGAATGCGCTCGCTTATCGCCGGGAAATAATTTCACAAGCTGTTGAAGGTGAGTGAGCTGTCCTGCTGCGTTGCCGACGTTCTGATCCCGAGCGGACAAGATCCACTCGCGTTCGCCGGGTGATACTTTATCGGCGAGGCTCACCGCCGTATCGAGGTTTTTCTGACCCTCAACGTTCGTTTGGCC
>JBKJOR010000437.1:0-2895 GCA_046595575.1 Pyrinomonadaceae bacterium
TCCTTCATTACGGTGACCTCATCGACACGAGCAGTCTGAACCGGCTGCTAGAAAAGATCGCGCCAGACGAGATATACAATCTTGCCGCTCAGAGTCACGTCAAAGTTTCGTTCGAGATACCCGATTACACCGCACAGGTAGACGGTCTAGGCACGCTGCGCTTTCTCGACGCGATACGCGAGACGGGGCTACGACAGGTAAAGTTCTACCAGGCATCGACGTCTGAGCTTTACGGCAAGGTACAGGAGATCCCGCAGACCGAGCGGACGCCTTTCTATCCGCGATCCCCATACGGCGTAGCTAAACTTTTCGGGTATTGGACGATCGTTAATTACCGCGAAGCGTACGGCCTGTTCGCATCGAACGGCATTCTTTTCAATCACGAATCGCCCCGCCGCGGCAAGACGTTCGTCACCAAAAAGATCACAAGGGAAGTCGCACGCATTGCGCTCGGCGAATCGCAACGACTCGCACTCGGATGCCTCGACGCAAAACGCGACTGGGGATTCGCACCCGAGTATTGCGAAGGAATGTGGAGGATCATGCAGTACGAATCGGCCGATGACTTTGTCCTCGCGACAGGTGAGACTCACTCGGTCAGGGAATTCGCGGAAAATGCATTCTCGTTCATCGGCATAACTCTCGAATGGTCGGGTAGTGGTGCCGAAGAAGTGGGACGCATCGCTTCGATAGACGGCGCGATGTTTGAAGATAAGGTAGGCACCAGACCTGACTGCTTGAAGATCGGCGACACGCTCGTTGAAATCGATCCCGTATACTTTCGCCCGACCGAGGTCGACATCCTCATCGGCGATCCCACAAAGGCCAAAACCCTTCTCGGCTGGAAGTCCCAAACCTCATTCGAACAGCTTGTTGCCCTGATGGTCGAGGCCGACATCCAGTTTGTCAAACATCCGGAGCTCGACTATTAGTCTACTATGGCTAATCTAAAGGTCGAGGTCGTCACTCCTGTCCATAATCGAAAAGAGCTTACGCTCGGCTGTCTTCGAAGTCTCGCGGACGCTGACCAGAGTGGACTCGATCTCCACGTGATCGTCGTCGACGACGGCTCGACGGACGGTACCGCCGAAGCTTTGCGCGAACAGTATTCCGACGTTGAAGTGATCCAGGGCAGCGGCGATCTCTGGTACACTGCGGGGATTAACGTCGGCCTCGCTGCTGCAATGAAACACGACCCGGATTATGTCCTGGCGATAAATAACGACTCGGAATTCGATCCGGGATTTCTGCAGAGTATGATTCGCACGGCCGGTCGGAGTTCAAGATCCGTTGTCGGTGCGATCCTCGTGAACTGGGACGACCGGACAAGTATTTTACAAGTAGCACCGAAATGGAATGTCTGGTGGGGCGGGATGCGGCACTGGGTCAAGCAGACGATCCACACCCTTCCGAGCAGTCCGTGGAAAGTTGAGCTTATAGTCGGCAACTGCATCCTTTTTCCGGCAGCTGCAATTCGCGAAGTCGGACTCATGGACGATAAACGGCTACCGCAATACGGCGATGCCGAGTACACGCCACGAATGCGCCGGGCAGGCTGGAATCTTTTAATAGATCCCGCTGCAATTGTCTATTGCAAGCCAAACGACATCCCCGAGCGTATGAAGGGGATGCCGGTCAAGTCGTTCATAAATAAGTTGTTTTTTGACCCGTACCATCCTCACAGTCTTCGCCGCAGGCTGAATACAAGTCTCGGCAGCTCTCCGAACAGGTTTCAGGGATACGCCGCGGTTCCGATCTTTTTTCTCCGTGTACTGCTTCAGAAAAACGTTGAGGGAGAGTGGGCTCAATCACAAGAAGAGCCGACGCTCGCGGAAATTTACAAGGGTGCGATTGTCCGGGGCGAAAGTGAGGATGGATCCGAACAAGGCTAGATATACTCGATCTGAATTTGCGGCTATAGTTCAATCCCGATGCAGAGCGGTTGCCAACGGCCGCTTGCTGAAGCCAGCTCGTCAAAACAAAATCATTTCCTTACCAAATACGTACGACTACCTGTGTCTGAGAACCCGGACCCGCCCGTTGGAAAAGATCGGCTGAGGGTCAAACCACTGGTATACGACAGCCTCAACGATCTCGTTTTGTCCCCACAATACGATTTTGTCGAGTCTGTTGTGGCCCTGAGCGAGGGTGCGGTTGAACTTAGCAAGCATCTCCGGAAAACTTTCTCGGGGATCGTCCGCATATTCGTGAGAACCGCAAAGATCGAGGATGAATGCGCGATCGTTGGCGTCATTCGTCACTATGGGGAAAAGATAATGACCGAGTTCGTAGTTGTCCCAGATGATTACCCGGCGGTCTACGCCATTGATGGTGTTGAGATTCGCCTCAGGCCGCGAATGAAATCTCAGAGCATCTTCGATAATGACTACCGAGGCGATCGAATCGCCCTCTTCCAGTGCTTGACCGGAGGTCATAAATTCCTTTGCCGTTGCCTGAGCCGTCAATGCATATTCCCAAACGGCTGCCGTCTGAAACAGGATGACGAAAACAAGAACCGCCTGCGCCGTGTACTTCAACCAGACCGACCTATCAACCCTGAAAAGCGGCACGAAAAGAGCAAGTCCGCACAGCATTAAACGCTCACGAAGTATGCCGCCATTTTGCAAACCGAAATCATCGGGAGCAAAGATGGCCGCCGACACTATGCCGCCAAAGAGAATGGCAAAGGGCATAGTGTCCCTTTCGCGGATGAGGGCGAGTCCGTGGCCCTTGATCGTCGCGAGGGTCAGAAGTATGAAAGCTATTGGAACCCAGATAAGGGGAGCGAAAGCCGCAAATGCGTTCGATGCAATATTGGTGAATGGAAACGCGTGTCGGCTGAGCAGCACGAGCGGATCGGCGCCGCGAAGTTGATTGGCAATGCTGACGATCGAC
>JBKJOR010000459.1:0-4707 GCA_046595575.1 Pyrinomonadaceae bacterium
CCAGGAACAGATAATGGAGGGCGGAGTTCTCGAGTTGGACCTGACGGACAAGCCCAATGACAGAGCGTTCGATCAGCTTTCAACGTCCAGTGTCTTTCGCGACTGGCTCGCCGTGCCGGTGATAGAAAGTGATGCTCGCGTATTCGCGCGTGCGACAACTGTTTCGATCAGATCTGCGGCACCGAATGCAAAGATTCACTACACGCTCGACAGCACCGAGCCGACCGCTGGATCATCCGTCTATACCGGACCCATCTCGATAGATAGAACGACTACGGTGAAGGCGTTTGTTATCGGTGCCGGAGGTCTTCGATCCAATATCGTCGAGGCGCGCTTCGATAAGCGATCGAATGACTGGACAGCGCGGATCGCCTCACCGTACAGCACGCAGTATCCGGGAGGCGGCGACAGCGCGATCATCGATGGCTTGCGGGGGAACAACAACTTCGCATCCGGCGAGTGGCAGGGCTATCAGGGAAAGGTGTTGGAGGCAGTGATCGATCTGCAGCGCGAAACCGCGATCAGCGAAGTGGGCGGAAGCTTTCTGCAGGTCGCCCGTTCATGGATCTGGATGCCGGACCGGATCGAGTTTGCGACTTCGATAGACGGCGTGACCTTTACAAACGTCGCCGAGATCAAACCGGCGTTTCCGCAGCAGGAAATGAACCCCGTGATGAAGGAGTTTCGTCAGACGATCAAATCGACGTCGACGAGATTCGTTCGCGTACGTGCGTTTAATTTCGGCACGATCCCGGCGTGGCATGTCGGTGCGGGTGGCGATCCCTGGATATTCGTCGATGAGATTTTTATAAAATAGCGGCTTCCGCCCGACTCGAGCGCAGGCATCCTTGCCTGCAACACCGCCGCTCGGCGGTGTCAAACGATCACGAATTCGATAGCTGGTGTAGCTTAAGATTTTCTAAGCGACGCTCACGCCGGCAGGATGCCAGCGTTCCAGCCTACTTTTTCTCGTAGATGTCTTTCTTTGCGAACCCGCTTTTCTTAAAACGTCGGGCAAGCGTACGGACATCGCTGTCCACCCTCGTCACGAAACGTCTTAACTTTTGCTCGGGCCGAGCCATAAAATATGTGACGTGGGTCGTCTCGTATCCATTCGGTGAGTGGGGCGAGAAATAGTAGTTCGAGATGCAGCATCGCGTGCCGATGGCTGTGACCTTATTCACCGAGTGCCACGATTTGGCGTTGGTCGACATCAGGACAAGTCGGTTGAAAACGCTCGGGATCTCGATGGGCTTTGTTACGGCTTCGTTCCAGAGTTCGAGGTTCCCGCCGTTCTCGGGTTTCCATTCCGGCGTGATGTAGTAAAGCAAATTGAGTACGCGATAGTTCTGCTGCTCGCCGTCGTGCGAATTGTCGATGTGCGGATTCAGAAAATGCCCGGGTGCCATCGCGCTTATGCCCCCGGCGTAAAGGTGTGGATCACCGACCGCGTCTTCGATACCGGTCAATTCAGCAACCTTGTCGATCACCCGCTTATCCTGAAACGCGAATGTAATGTCTTCGATCAACGGATCGTACTTGTCGAGACTCTTCGAGGTATATTTCTTTTCGCGAAAACTATCCAGCAGACGCATTGTCTCGACCGGAGGAAAAGAACTTGCTATCCGGTGCGCGATCTCTTCAGGGAGCAGACCATCGATCGCACAGAAACGTGTTGCAATGGCCTTGTCGGAATGGAAGTCTTTCCGGATACGGTCGGTATCACGACCTAGCCGATCAAGAATAAGTGTAATTAGCTGCTCTCGCATACGAACTCACATACGAAGTTATCGCATCTAGCATAAAATAAAAAATGACAAGCTGCAGGTCACGTGCGTCTAAGAAAGTGGACCTTTTCGAGGTAAAGAATTCATGGATAGACGATATTTTCTAAAAACAGGCGGCATAGGGTTGGCGAGTTTCGGTTTAATGGCGGCGGCTCCTGATTTTCTACATCAGTTCGCCTCGGCCCAGGCTTCTAAAGAAAGCTTCGGCAGAAAAAAGGTGCTGGTGACCATCTTTCAAAGGGGTGCCGTCGATGGCTTGAACATGATCGTTCCACACGGCGAAGCCGAGTATTACAATTGGCGCCGGAACATTGCCGTCCCTCAACCGGGCAAAACCGAGGGTGCTATCGATCTTGACGGTCATTTCGGTCTGCACCCGGCGATGCGACCGCTTGAAAAGTTTTGGAAGTCAGGCCAGTTTGGCGTTATTCATTCATCCGGTTCGCCAGATAATACACGGTCGCATTTCGACGCCGAGGATTACATGGAATCCGGAACCCCGGGCGTCAAATCCACGCGGGATGGGTGGCTGAATCGTGCGATACAAACGAACTCCGGTAAGAACGCATCGCCGTTTCGCGCCGTTTCGATGACGCAGGCGCTGCCGCGTTCTCTATACGGCCGTGCGCCATCAGTCGCGATGACGAACCTTTCGGATTTCTCGATAAAGGCCGGGCTTTACACGAGTGATCTGAAAGGCGGCTTTGAAGGGATTTATCATCAAAACGCGAAAGACGCGCTTGGCTCGACAGGAAAAGAAACATTCGAGGCGGTCAACTTCCTGAAGACGGCTAACCCTGCTCAGTACAAGACTGAGAACGGAGCCGTTTATCCTGCGTCGCAGCTCGGCCGATCATTGATGCAGATCGCACAAATGATCAAAGCCGGTGTCGGGCTCGAGGTAGCGTTCGCCGAAACGAAGGGTTGGGATACCCACATAAATCAGGGCGGCTCTCGCGGACAACTTGCGAATCTGCTGCGTGACCTCGCGGGCTCGATAGCCGCGTTCGGTACCGATCTCGGATCGCGAATGGACGATGTCGTCGTGCTCACGATGTCAGAGTTTGGTCGTACCGCGCGTGAGAACGGCAGTCGCGGTACCGACCACGGTCATGGTAACGCGATGATGGTCTTCGGGAATTCGGTTAAGGGCGGAAAGGTCTACGGCGAATGGAAAGGCCTGAAGAATGATCAGTTGAACGAGGGCCGCGACCTCGCCGTGACGACCGACTTCCGCGACGTGTTTGCCGAAATCGCGAATAAACATTTAGGGGTGAAAGATCTCAGTGCTTTGTTCCCGAAGTATGCTGTCAGTAAGGCGAATTTCAGGGGATTCCTGGGTTAAGCAAGATCACGGAGAACACAGGTCAGTACCGCCCGCGTAAGCGGGTGGTATAGCGCTCGGGGTTGGAGCAGCGCCTTTTACGTTCGGCTCTCGACCGCCCGCTCACGCGGGCGGTACTGACTGTATCGCGACACGCTTCGCAAATTGCTATCCTCAAACTGTGTTTGAAAAACGCAGCACCGAGCTCGAGAGAATAGACACCGGCGACTATACACCCGAGGAATACGCGACGTTCCTTCGCGAGATCGCGTTCATCAACCGTTATGTCGGCGATGGACGGGCTTTAAAGAAATCGCTGCTTGCTGAGATCGAAGCGATTGACCTGAAGAAGTTTTCCGTTCTCGACGTCGGCTGCGGTTCAGGTGAGCTCTTGCGCATGATTGCGGAGTTTGCGAGGGGGTCAGAGCGAAGAGCCCGGTTGTTCGGAATTGATCTGAACTCGATCTCTACCACGACCACTCAATCCGAGTCACGTAAGTTTCCCGAGATCGCGTCCGTATGCGGCGATGCATTCCAATTGCCGTTCGCCGACGAAGCGTTCGATTACGCCATCTCGTCTCTCTTTTTTCACCACCTAACCGACGAACAGATCCCAACGGTACTGAAGGAAATGTCCCGCGTCGCCCGCCGCGGGGTTTTTGTCATCGACCTACACCGCGATCCTGTAGCGTATGTCGGGTACAAGGTCTTCTGCGCCGTTTTTCGGATTTCACCTCTCGTTAGACAGGACGGGTCGCTTTCGATCAAGAAAGGTTTTCGTGAAATCGACTTCAGTAAACTTGCCTCTCGCGCTGGTTTCGGCGAATTCGAGGTGGGTCAAGTCTCGCCCGGTCGCGTCGTTCTCCGCGTGAAGCCGTAAGCCTGTGCTGTTGGCGCGGTCGTGTCGTCACTCTCAATTGAAATTCCGATTCTTCAGTAGAACGTCGTCGGAAAACCTATATGCCACCTCGAAGTCCGGAAGGGCATTCATTATCCAGTCGAGACCGACCTGGCCCTCGTATAGTTCCTGATTACTGTATTCAGTGTAAAAGTAACGGGTCTTCTCGAGCGTTTTCCGACCGCCGGCGATCAGGTCCTTTTCTGCCCCCTGGACGTCCGCCCAGATGAAATCGACCACGTCCAATCCAATTTCTTCACTCCAGCTATCGAGCTTTCGAGTATTGACCCTGATCTTTCGATTGAATTCGCACCAAGGAAAGACGTTCAGATGTTCTTTCGGTCGACGGATCGACCCAGACTGGTCCCACCCGCCCGGACGGGAATCTTTCCATTCAGGAGAGGGATGATATCCATCGCTAAGGTAAAAGTCCGCGGTTCCGTCAGCGTCGGAGATCGCTATGTCGAACAACTGCACTCTGTCCCCCTTGATGCCGCGCCGAAAGCTCTCTAACGCACGCGGATCCGGTTCGAAAGCATAGACCCTCGAGAGAGGAAATAGTCTTAGAAAAATGACGGTCTGCGAGCCGTCATTACAGCCGATGTCGAGAAATACGGGATCAGCTTTACCGAGTAGCCCTGGCAGGGCGTACAGATTAAATGTGCCGGGAGTGATAGGTGGGTTAGTGTTCCTCAATC
>JBKJOR010000072.1:0-3930 GCA_046595575.1 Pyrinomonadaceae bacterium
GCGAACGTCAGGACCTGTTTGATAAGGCCGGCACCGCGATCCGCGTCCTCGCCGACCAGCGACAACCACCTCAGCGTCTCGGCGTCGGTCTCCTTCATTCGCAGCATTTCGACCGACATTACTATCGGCGAAAGAATATTGTTCAGATCGTGTGCGATACCGCCGGCAAGCGTTCCGATAGATTCCATCCGCTGCGCCCGGAGAAGATGCTCTTCGCTCTTCTTTTGCTCGGTTATGTCCGTGTTGATGATCAGAACATGATCCGGCTGACCCTGTTCGTTCACGACCAGCGTCCATCGGCTTTCGGCGATCAACGTGCGACCGTCCTTAGTCTCATGCCGACCTTCGTTTTTCCATTCGCCGGTTTCCTGTAGGGAAAGGTGGGCCTGCTTGATTCGGAGCTCTTCTTTGCCAAGAAGGACGTCGCGGATATTCCTGCCGAGCACCTCCGGTTGCTGCCATCCGTAGATACGTTCTGCGCCTTTGTTCCAATAGAGGATCTGGTATGCCAGATCGCAGACGAGAATCGCATCCTGTGCGCTGTCGAGAAGCGATGCTTGCTGGCGGATCCTTTCTTCGGCGAGTTTGCGCTCGGTAATGTCGAACCGGATAGCAATGTACTGAAACGGCTTATCGTTTTCATCGAGGAAAGGAACAATCGTTGTGTCGACCCAATAGATCGAGCCGTCCTTCGCGCGATTTCGCAACTCGCCATGCCAGGTCCTGCCATGGGCGATCGTCGTCCAGATATTTCTGATAAATTCCTTCGGATGGTATCCCGAGTTGATCAGGCGGTGGTCCTGGCCGATCAACTCTTCGCGGGAGTATTTAGAGATCGTACAGAACCGATCGTTAACGTATGTGATGACGCCTCGTTGGTCGGTCCGCGCCACGATCGCCGCCTCGTCGAGCGCGAACTGAATGTCGGACAGCTCTTTTACCATTTGTTCAGACGAGATGACTGTGGCTAAGTGATCGGCGGGCTTCATCGCACTTTGTCAGGATCCTTCGTGAGATCTCCGGCCTTTCTCAGTTTGTATCGCAACTGATCGCGGGAGATATCCAAAAGTTTTGCCGCACGCGTCAGGTTTCCCCCTGTTCGGGCCAACGCTTGCCGGGCCAGGTCAAACTCTACGCTTTCGAGCGGGATGCCGTCGGCCGGGAGCGTTATCCCTATAATATTACCCGTCGGGGCTCCGCCGCCGATCATGTCGGCCGGCAAATGAGCGACAGTAGCGAACTCGCCATCCTCAAGTATCGACGCCCGCTCAATAACATTTCGCAGTTCTCGTACGTTGCCGGCCCATCGGTAGCTCTTAAAAATCGCGGCGACATCCGGGGCAAGTCCCTTCAACCGCCGATCCCTACGTCTCAGGTTCGACTTATCGATATAGTGATCGGATAGCAGGAGGATATCGTTGCCGCGGTCGCGAAGCGGCGGAATATCGATCTGTATGACGGACAGCCTGAAGTACAAGTCCAGCCGAAACGTGCCTTCCTCGCCAGCCTTTTTCAGATTTTGATTAGAGGCGGCGACGATCCGTACGTCGAGCGGCAAGTCTTTCAACCCGCCGACACGGCGAAACGTTCCCTCTTCTAATACACGAAGGAGCTTGGCCTGAAGACTGAGTTCCATTTCGGCGATCTCATCCAGAAAGATCGTTCCGCCCTGCGCCTGTTCGAACAAGCCTTCTTTTTTTTGCTTGGCATCGGTGAACGCTCCTTTCTCGTATCCGAACAACTCCGACTCGATCAAAGTCGCTGGAAGAGCGGCGCAGTTGATCGCGAGATACGGAGCGTTTGCGCGTTCGGAGCCTTGGTGGATCGCGCGGGCAAACAGGTCTTTTCCGGTCCCCGTTTCTCCCTGCAGAAGGATCGCAGCCACATCGGAGGTAGCGACGCGCCGTGCGAGCTCAAGAGCCTTTATCATCACCGGTGATTCTCCGAGTATCTGATCGAAACCAAAGTTCTCGGTTCGCTCACGCCGCGTATGCTGCACTTCGCGCCGGAGATCGCGTGTTTCAAGCGCATTTCTAAGAGTTATTCGAAGCTCCTCGAGATGGATCGGCTTGCTGATGAAGTCATGTGCGCCGCCCCGTAGAGCAGTGATGACGTTCGGAACGTTCACGTTCCCGGTGATCATGACAGCGATTATGTCGGATTGCCTCTCTTTGATCTGATTCAGAATGTCGAGGCCCGACCCGTCAGGTAGGTCGATATCAAGAAGGGCGACCGCCGGACTCCCGCGACCAAATACCTCAATGGCCTGGGCGACGCTCCCGGCCTGGACTGGCTCGTATCCCCACGACCGGCACGCCTCGCTGAGGACGGCCCTTATGCCTGATTCGTCGTCAACGACAAGTATTTTCGGCCCTGCGTTCTTCATTTTTGATTTCACATCCGGTGTTCTACCCGCTATCAGAGTCACAGACGAAGCAAGTATACGGCGAACCTCGTCCGTCTTGCGAGCGACGTGAGAACCCGTTAGAAAGATGCGCCATTCAAGGGAGGAGAAAGTTTACGCACCTGATCGCGGAAATTCTCGCAGCCGATCGACATCGGATCATAAAATTATTGATCTCCAGACGGCACGACCATTGCACTAGTCCCGAATGGAGGTGGACCTTCAAATGCCACTGATTGAACACGGAAAAATTCGACATATCTTGTGTCCGTCGGACCTAACGGCCAAATCGCAAAAGGCCCTGGGCTACGCCGTGCGGATCGCCGAGACAGTAGACGCGGAATTAACGACCTGTTACTGCTCGCCCGCCGCCTGGTTTTCGGCAGAGAACCGTCTGCCGACGGAAAGGTCGGCCGAGATCCGATCGCAGCTCCGCCAACAGGTGATCGACTGCGAACGTTCAGACAGCAAGTTGCGATGGCGAAGTTCCGTTGTCGAGAACAGCTTCGACCCGGCCCGCGATATCATCGATCTCGCTCGCGAAACGTCAACGGACCTGATCGTGATGAAGGCCCGACCGGGTGTCCTCTCAGCGTTTCGATTTGGCTCGATCGTCGAGCGGGTCGTAAGCGAGTCTCCTTGTCCAGTCCTACTGCTGCCTACACATTTTCTTGCGGAGCGAGACCCGAAGGTGAATGAACTCAAGGTCGAACGCATCCTCTTCGACTATGACTTTTCGCATAGCTCGGATGAGCTATTTCACATCGCGAACTCGCTCACCAGATCATACAAGGCGGATCTGCATCTGCTTTCCGTTTTTGAATCCATGTCGTTGGCGGCATGTGAAGTGGCGACCGACGGCGACAGCATAACCGGCCTGCAGACGATGATACGAGGAAAGTTGGACTATGCGCTGCAGACCGAGGGCCGTTCAATAATGGATGTACCTACCAGCGTCGAGTGGGGAAAACACGCAGTGTCAGTCCTTCGATATGCGAAAGATCACAATATTGACCTGATCTGTACTAGCCTCGCCGCACCTCACTTTTATTTCGAGAAACTATACAGCGTTTACCTCGGGGATCTGCTCAGGGCAACGCCGTGCCCGATACTCGTAAAACAGTCGGTCTAGGCGGCGCTGGCACAGATAACGATTACCTTGCCGTGAGATCTTCTTGGGAGACAATACAACAGCAAAAGACCAATTACTCGGTGCCGCGGTCGGCGGCGTTAAACCTAAGAAAAAAAAAGAACTCATACCCAGGCTAACTGTGCGCTACCGCACGTTGAATACCGAGCTTTAGAGCTAAGGTGAATAAGAATGAATATCTGCGACAATTCGAAGATTGCCGACATGTGCAGAAATTGCTATAACCACGCGGACGTATTTTTTTGCAATTTGTCCGTAGCCGCACGCTCAGAGCTTCACTCGATCATGACGCCGCAGGTGTTTCTCCGCAGCTCCACTATCTTCATGGAAGGCCAGCCGGCTGACGGCGTACACCTGCTGTGCGAAGGACGAGTAA
>JBKJOR010000224.1:0-21244 GCA_046595575.1 Pyrinomonadaceae bacterium
TGATCTCCTGGCGGTTTTTCAAATCACGCCGCGTCGAAACCACCGGAAGGTCATCGATCGTAACCGCGACAGTCCTTTTCGGCAGCTGCCCAAAAGCGACGGCACCAAAAATCAGAACGATCGAAGCTAACTTAAAGAACATATCGTTTGGCTCTAGGGACTTGGGTCTTAAGTCTTCGGTCTTCTGACTTCCGCCCCGGCTACTTCGCAAAAACCTGCGAGAAATCGTTGAAGCCTTTGAATTCCAGCGCGTTTCCGCTCGGGTCGAGAAAGAACATGGTTGCCTGTTCCCCGACCTCTCCAGCAAACCGGATTTTGGGCTCGATGACGAACTCCACTTCCTTCGCCTTTAGTTTTTCGGCGAGTATCTTCCACTCATCCATCGGCAATACTATCCCGAAATGCGGGACGGGCACGCTATCCGCATCGACATGATTTGTCGATCTCGTACCCGCTAACTCTGGCGAGAGATGCGTAACGATCTGATGACCGTACAGATTGAAGTCGATCCAACACTCCGAGCTCCGACCCTCTTGGCACTCAAGTACACCTGCATAAAAATCGCGGGCCGCGTCAAGGTCGTGGACAGGGAAAGCGAGATGAAAAAGATTAGTCATACGATTCTCCGCTGCAGCTAAACTGATTTTGCGATCTGACGGATCGCACCTAAATGATACGCCGTGTGAGCCACCATTCCGATCGCCATTCCCGTCCGGTCTTCAGTCCAGTCTTCCACTGATGCGAGACACCGAAGCAAATTCTCATACGAGTTCCTGACGCTTTGGCGAAGAGCGCTCCACTCTTCGTCGTTCACCGTTTCGATTAGCCAACTATCTTCCCAATTCACGCGCTCGGTACGACCGTTGATGAACTCGCATAGGCGATCGAGGTAAAACTTTGCATGCTCGGTGTGTGCTGCGACCGTCGTTCCCGCAATATCCTTCGACACATCGGCCGCGGAGAGCGAATCAATAGTGCTGAAAAATCCGACTCCCCTGTCGAGAAATGCGCTCGGCTGTCCCTCAGGCGAGCCTTCAAAACTCTCACGGAGGAGGTAAGCAACGGCACCCGCAAACTGTTGGTTCGAGATCTGAGCCTGAGCGTTTTCCATTTGTGCTACCTTAATTTCGTGACCACCGATACGGCGACATTCATTTCCGAAGTTAAGAGAAGTCTTGCCGACAAGACCTTTGTAAAACTGACTTTGAGCAATTATAAAGGCAGCGAAGCGAGACTGCAAAAAGTCGCTGTGCGGCCTATCGAGACGAAGAAAGGTGCGCGGCTGCTGTTTCAGTTTCGCTACGAAACTCGCGACGTGGTGAAGAATTACGATCCTGATGAGAGCGTACGAGCGATCGGCTCCCTTCTCGCTTCGGGTTTCCGCAACGGACACCTTTTTACGACAGCAAAGGACTTTCAACTTACGATCGGCAAGAAGAGTTCCAAACTTTTTGCCGGGAAACCGACGTTCAAGACTCGGTTAGACACCAGCCACGACCACTCAAAGAAAACACTTATCGCCCCGAACGCTTTCTATCTTAGGGCTCTGGGGATCGCCACCGACTCGGGTGAGATAAGGGCGCAGCAGCAGGACAAGTGGCGACAGATAAACAATTATCTCGAGATCCTCTCCGCGCTTGTAGACAAGTCGCCTCTTAAAGACAAACCCGATCTGCAGATCGTGGATATGGGATCGGGAAAGGGATATCTCACATTCTCGGCCTACGATTATTTTGCGAACGTTCGCGGCCTGAATGTGAAAATGACCGGTGTCGATACAAAGTCTGAGATCGTCGACCTCTGTAACGATCTGGCCGAGTCCGGCGAATTCACAGGTCTCAAGTTCATTGAAGGATCGATCGCGGACTTCGATATCGGCAACGCAGACATCTTGATGGCGCTTCACGCATGCGACACGGCAACTGACGATGCTCTGTTCAAGGGGATCACCGCACAGGCCGCGATCATCGTCGCCGCTCCGTGCTGTCACAAGGAGATCAGACGACAGATCACTCCGCCCGAATTGCTCCGGGATATCCTCAAACATGGGTCGATGCTCGAGCGCGAGGCGGAAACAGTAACTGACGGTCTGCGCACGATGCTGCTCGAGTGGAGCGGATATTCGACAAAGATCATCGAATTCGTGGCGACCGAGCACACGCCGAAGAACAACATGATCGCGGCGACACGGAATCCGGCGGTGCGAACAGCCGAAACCGAGCGATTACGGGGACAAATCGCCGCTGTGAAGGAATTTTATGGGATCACCGAACAACGGCTGGAAAACCTTCTGGCTTGACCTTTCATCCAACCGAGGCTTATTATCTTGGTTTGCATTTATAAGCGTAAATGGAAGAACAGAGCAATGAAACAGGAAATACATCCGAACTATCAGGAAATTAACGTATCGTGTGCGTGCGGCCATTCGTTTAAGACCCGTTCGACAATGGGCGAAGAGCTGCACATCGAAATTTGTTCAGAGTGTCACCCGTTCTTTACGGGTAAGCAGAAGTTGGTGGATACTGCCGGACGCGTCGACCGCTTTAACAAGCGTTATGCACGAGGCTCAGCACCGGCGCCTGCTGCAGAATAGTGGCCACTTACCGACATTAGCTTAGAAAATCCGACGCCGACGCTTTTAGCGCCGTTCGATAGAGGTGTAGAGATTACGCCCGCGAAAGGTGGAAAAAGAGTCGGCGTTAGTTCTTTGATCAACCGTGGACTGGCTTATCAACATTGATTGGCGATCGATGTTCGTACCAACGGGCTCAATCGGCGAGGTCGTGATCCGGGGTACGATCATGTATCTCGGGATGTTTGCGCTATTGCGAGTATTTAGACGGCAGGCCGGCTCGCTAGGAATCGCAGATCTGCTCGTCATAGTTGTTATCGCAGATGCCGCGCAGAACGGGATGGCTGGCGAATCTAAATCAATCACCGAAGCGATGATACTTGTTAGTACCATCGTCTCGTGGGACTGGTTCTTCGATTGGCTTGGATTCAAGTCACAGTTTTGGGAACGTATTCTCTCACCGGAACCGCTTCTCTTGATAAAGGACGGAAAGGCTATCAAGAAGAATCTAGACAAGGAGTTCATTACGGAGGACGAGTTGTTGTCGCAGCTGCGAGAGCAAGGAATTGAAGGGTTTGGGCCGGTAAAGAAGTGCTATCTCGAGAGCAACGGACATTTTAGTGTTTTGACCGAACTTCCATCAGCGAGTAACCGAAAAAGCAAAGGCGGAGCCGGAACCGCCACTGATTAGGTATGAAAAATAGACACGCAAAAAGACTTCGATTTCTTCACACGGTTTTCGCCATGGAGCGAGATCTGATAGTTGGCGGCCAGGCCGTCATGGAAGGTGTCATGATGCGGACGCCGTCTGCCTATGCGATCGCTTGCCGCAAATCCGATGGTTCGATAATCACGACGGCCGAAACGCTGCCCAAGTGGAGCGACAAGTATAAGTGGCTTGGCCTGCCCGTGCTGCGCGGTGGTGCGACGCTGATCCAATCGATGGCTCTCGGCATCAAGGCTCTGAACTTTTCAGCCCGTATCTACGAAGAAGATCTAAAGGCTCAGGAAGAGCTCGTAAAGGTTAAGGCAGTCGAGACGCAAACGGTACTGGCTGAAGGGACACTCGATGAAAATTTCACGAAAGCTCCCGTTAAGGTCTTCATGCCCGAGGATGCGAAGGCAAAAAAGGCGGGGCAATCGGCGAGTGCTGTGGGATCGATAATCTTCGCCCTCGCGTTCAATGTTTTGCTCTTCATCGTCGCTCCGCTTGTGTTGACCAACATCGGCTTCATTGCACTCGGCTGGGCTGATTCTCCGGTGATCGCGGCTGGCGCAGGGTGGCTGGAGACTACTAAAGCGTATGTTTGGGAAGTGAAGCCTTACTCTTGGGTGGCATTCAACCTGATCGACGGACTTGTCCGGATGCTGTTTTTCGTCATCATGATTTTTTCGATGTCCTATCTCAAGGATATCCGCCGAGTGTTCGAGTATCACGGTGCGGAGCATAAAACGGTGTTCACTTGGGAGAAAGGTCTCGACCTAAATGTGACGAACGCTCATCAGCAGAGACGACAGCACCCGCGCTGCGGAACATCGTTCTTGATGGTAGTTATGCTTGTCGCGATCGTACTCTTCTCCGTAATTAAGTTCGACGCGCTGTGGATGAATCTCGCGGTTCGCATTGCACTCATGCCGCTCGTCGCAGGGTTGTCGTACGAGGTCATTCGATACGCCGCGAAGAAAGAGTCGGGTGCGATATTTAAGTTAATGACCCTGCCTGGGCTGTGGCTCCAAAACATCACGACCCAGGAACCTGACGGCGAGCAACTCGAAGTCGCTATCCGAGCGCTCGACGAATCTCTCAAACTGGAACCGCAAACTGTCGGCGGCGGACCGCTGCCCGTCATAGCGTAGAGGTCCGACTTCTGACTTCTGACTTCTGACTTCTGACTTCTGACTTCTGATTTCTGTCTTCTGACTTCTGACTTCTGACTTCTAACGACTATGTTCGAGAAACTTGCACAGATCGAAAAGAGCTATGACGAGCTGACGCATCAGATTTCGCAGCCGGAGTTTATGTCCGACATGTCGGTCTACGCGAAGCTGATGAAGCAGCACCGGAGTCTTGCTGAGGTCGTTGAAAAGTATCGCGAGGTCCGGAGAATGCAGGAGGAACTCGCGGGTGCCAAGGAGATGGCCGATGCGGCCGATGATGAAGACATGCGCGAGATGGCTCTCGCTGAAGCGGCTGAGATCGAAGAGAAACTCCCGGCAGCCGAAGAGGAATTAAAGGTCCTGCTTCTACCGCGAGACCCGAATGACGAAAAGAACGTGATTCTCGAGATCCGGGCCGGAACCGGCGGCGATGAGGCGACGCTCTTTGCCGCAGAGGTTCTGCGAATGTACGCACGCTACGCAGAGCGTCAAGGCTGGAAGATGGAAATCCTGGAAGTCGCTGACACAGGCGTTGGCGGAATAAAGGAAGGAGTCGCGATGATCGAGGGTGACCGCGTCTATTCTAAGATGAGGTATGAGTCAGGCGTGCATCGAGTACAGCGGGTACCTCAGACCGAAACGCAGGGCCGCATACACACATCCGCCATAACCGTCGCTATACTTCCCGAAGCCGAAGAGGTCGACGTCCAGATAAATCAGAACGATCTGCGAATCGACACATTCTGCTCGTCGGGTCCAGGCGGCCAATCGGTTAACACGACCTATTCGGCGGTACGTATCACTCACCTTCCGACAAATGTGGTCGTCTCGATGCAAGACGAAAAATCACAGATCAAGAACCGTGAAAAGGCGATGCGTGTTCTACGCGCCCGTCTGCAGGAACTCGAAGAGCAAAAGCAGCACGACGCTCAGGCGAGTGAGCGTAAGTCGATGGTCGGCAGCGGCGACCGGTCGGAAAAGATCCGCACTTACAATTTCAAAGAAAATCGCGTCACTGATCACAGGGTCGGGCTGACAGTCCACCAATTGGATCTGGTAATGGAAGGGCAGCTCGACGAATTCATCGACACACTGCGGACTCACTATCAGACCGAGAAGCTGAAGGCCGAGGCCGTCGCAGGCTAGTTTCGCTCAACGTGGATTCTTCCCGCATCTTAGGATTGAGATTTGGAATTTTAAGATCTGAGATTAAGATCTTGAGATATGAAATTGAGATTTGAAATTTGAAAACTACGGTTTGAGAAGTGAAAGATCTGACTCATGGCGATAACGAAACTCTATCTCGTTAGACATGGACAGTCTGCGGGTAACGCCGAAGGGCGATTTGGCGGACATGGGCCGACACCGCTTTCACTGCTCGGCGAGAGGCAGGCGGAGATCACCGCTAAAATGCTTGCACGCGAGGGCGTGAACGTAATCTACTCAAGCGATCTTGAGCGTGCACTTCAAACCGCCCGACCGCTTTCGAAACTCACCGGCGTTACGATCAATCCCACCACCGCGTTCCGGGAGCGGAACGTTGGCGTGCTTGAAGGCCTGACCTTTGACGAATCGAAGGAGACCTTTCCAAAAGATTACTACGCTCTAGTGAATCGCAGCGTCCACCACGTGATAACCAATGGTGAGAGCTATCGCCACCTGCTTCGACGAAGCACCACCGAACTCTGGGACATCCTCCGAGATCATATCGGAGAGCGGATCGCCATCTTCTCGCACACTGGCGCGATCTGCTTTCTCACCCTCCACCTAATGGGTGCTATTCGACCCGATACAAAACAAACGCCCTGGATCGTGACGTCTAATTGCGGCGTTAACCGATTCGAGATACGTGGACGGAATAATGTCCGAGTCCTTGCTCTCAACGACACTCGCCACCTCGCTGAAATAACCGGCGACGACGCCTTCGCCGCTCGTTGAACGCTTCATAATTTCTTGACTTCGATTCAGTTTGGATTAACAATTTAGCCTCTTTATTGCACAAACGACTCGGCCTTGGGAGTGTTATGAAATACCTGATCCACACTGCTTGTCTCGTCTTTGCCGCAGCTTTTTTTCCTTTCTACATTTCCGCTCAGAGCGAAGACGTCCGCAACGCAACCGGCCTTCCCATACAAATCGGGCAGCCGGTTATTTATGGTCATGTCAAAGTTAGGGGGCTCGCGCCGAACGAGCCAAAGCCATCCATATATGTCTCGCTTTTCGTGAGCGGAGCTCAGCTGGATCGCGTGCGGACCAATGATCAGGGCTACTATTATTTTTTGAGATCTGTCTCCGAAAGCTCAACGCTGGTTTTCGAGGCAAACAACAACGAACTCGGACGAATCGTTTTGATGTCGAGCATAAGCACTACCGTCCGGCGCGATGTCGAATTTGACTGGCGGTCTGGTTTTCAGAATGTACAGGCGCCCGCGGGTGTTATTTCGGTAAAGAATGCATATGTTCGAAGTCCGAACGATCAAAAAGACTTTGACCATGCGATGACTGTCGCTAAAGCAAAACGGACTGATGAGGCGGTGGAGCTGTTCAAAAAACTTACCGATAAAGACCCGAAGGATTTTGTCGCCTGGACGGAGCTGGGCACCTTGTATTTCGGGAGCGAGCAACTTACAGCGGCCGAGAATGCATACGCCAGGGCGCTTGAGCAAAAAGGCGATTTTATGATCGCCCTCATGAATTTAGGTAAGCTTCAATATTCAAAAAAGCAGCTCGACAAGGCAGTCGTCACGTTTACAAAAGCGGCGACCGCGGATCCAAATTCGGCCGAAGCATTTCACTATCTTGGCGAATCGTATTTGCAGGCGAAGGTTGGCTCGAAAGCGGTCGTCGCGCTAAACGAAGCCATCCGCCTCTCCCCGATAGAAAAGGCCGGGCTCCACCTACGCCTTGCTACGCTCTACGATGCCGCAGGTGTAAAAGACCGAGCGGCCAACGAATATAAGCTCTTCCTCGCAAAGAAACCGGAACACCCTGACAAGAAAAAACTCGAGGAATACATAAAAGAGAATTCAAAATAGTCACACGACATTCAGAGAAATAGCCTTGTATATCACGCCTCGCTAAGTGATTTCGCGCGGTTCCACAAAAAAATAGCCGGAGCCATTCGGCTCCGGCTATAACAATTCGACATGTTGTCGAAACCTAGAATGAATACCGAGCACCGAATTGCATTCGGCGTGGTGTTCCCTGGATACTGGTGAACCACTGCCCGAACTCTTCAGGCGGTGACGATAGATGTGGATCCTGCGGAAGGCCGAATGACGAACGCGTTAGATTGTCAGCGTTGAAGTACTGATAATTGAACACATTGATCACCTCCCAACGAAGAGCCAGCTTGTGGTTTTCGCTCCACGGCATGCCTAAGGTTTTCGATAAACCGAGATCGAGAGTTGAATAACCTGGCAGTCTCAACTGGTTACGATCGCCCGTTTCGCCAGGACGCGCGTTGCGGAACGATCGGAAAGCCGCCTCGGGATCCTGGAATGCATTCTGGGTATTTCGATTTACTTGCACTCGAGTGTTGCCCAGTCGAACGCCGTTCGATTGTGCGTTCCAGTTGGTGGCCCATTGAGCTGCGTCGATAGGCACACCGACCGGGAGCCCAGTGTTAAATCGGAAAATCCCCGCGATCTGCCATCCTCCAAGAAACGCGTCCGTCACTGAATTCATTCCGCTGAAGAACTTTTTCCCGCGACCGAAAGGTACCTGGAAAATGAAATTCGCGTTGATACTGTGGCGAACATCGAAGTCCGAGTACGCATAATTGTCGTCGGGACGCAATGGATTGAACAGAAACTGCGAACCGTATGAACCACCGGTTTGTAGTCCGGAGGCGTTATCGAATGACTTCGACCAAGTGTAATTGAAGTCATACGTGAGCGTATCGCCGAGTCTTTGCCTCAGCGAGAATGTTGCACCGTTGTAATCGGACTCAGCATTTGTCCCGAACGCCGAGAACGCCGCGTACTGAGGGTGGAAAAATAAATTCGGCCCGATGCCCGGAACATTCCGACTCACGTCGTCAATGATCAACTGGATAAACGTCCAGTCGAGAATATCGAAACCACCGCCTGCAGGGCCCGCAATATCAGGCCGAGCCACTAAACGATAGATTCGTTGCGTCGAATTTAGGGCAACTCCATTAACCGTATTTGTATAGGTCGGGAAGAAGTGCTGGAAATACGGAATATTCGGCACTTGATCAATGGGCGTATTGGCCTCGCGAAGATCGTGCAGTATGCCTGCTGCCGTATACCAGTCCATTCCATTCGGAGCAACCAGATTGTTCAACGCCATAACGTCACGCGCGGCAAGAAGATTTCTTGCTTTGCGCCCGATATATGACGCTTCAAAATACATTCCCTTCGGCAGCTGCCTGCCGTAAGAAACATTCCAAACATAATGGGTCGGTGTGGTGATAGTACCGTCCAAAGAGGTTTCGATTCGCTGTGGACATCGCACGGTACCAGCCAAGCAAGCCGGGGTTACTTCCGTCGCAAAGCGCTGCACCGGGGGAGGGATGCCCGGTAGGCTCCGAACATTTTGATTGTAACCTGTAAAGAGTGGCGCACATCTATACTCTGGTGTACCTGGCGTCCCGCAGTCAGAAACATCATAGGTGTTTGCCGCGATTGTCGTCGCTGACGTAAATCCGATCGACGACAATGCATCAAAGCTCACTGCAAGCTGACCGCCGAAATGGTCATTCGTGATTCCGAAGCCACCACGGAAAACCGATTCACGTTGCTTTCCAAACAGCGTGCCAAGAAATCCGCTCTTAAAATCTGGCGACCAGGCTGCAGCAACGCGTGGCTGAAAATTATTCCAGTCGGCTTTGTAAAACCCAGGTCCATTATTAGCCGGGCCCCCTCGTTCGAACGAGATGAGGTCATTCAACGCTCGTCCTTGCTCGGCTGCCAGTTTACGTCGTTCGAAAAAATCTCCCAGTGCTTCGGTCGGAACAACCTGAAATCCCTTCTGTTCGTAAACCGGTCGGCTAAATCCATATCGCAAACCGAACGTTAGCGTTAGGTTGCTAAACGGCTTCCACGCATCTTGGACGTACGCATCGTATTCTTCGGTTGCGAAGTTACGGGACGTCGGCGTTCCTGGAGCGACGACGGTTCCGTCCAAGTCAAATGTGAAATTACCCGTGTATTGCGAGAACCGCCCGATAAGAGCGGCGGCCGCGGCCTGCACTGTGTTGATGTCGCCATCATCAATGACGTAACCAGCATTGTTGAATGCCCCGTCAAGTACCGCACCTGAAGCCTCGTAAAACGACGGGTTCGTGACTGCTGCGTCGAAGGCATTTGCAAAATCGACGCGCTTGTTTCGGATTATTCTCACGTTGGCACCAAATTGGAGCGTGTGATTTCCCTTAACCCACGTGAAATCGTCGGTTATATTCTGCGTAGGCGTAACTCGACTCAGAGTTCGAACGAACGCCTCAGGGGCGAATACAAAACGGAAACCGATATTCGGTGCCTGCGAATCACCCTGCTGGCTAAATGCCTGTCGGGTCAGTCCGTATCGAAAATTATTCACCTTGTTGTTGCTGATTGCCCAATCATGCCCGACTACATAACCATAGGGGTGATCCCACAAAGCCGTCGCCGCTGTATCGGGAAACTCCGAGGTACCCGTCAAAATGTCATTTTGCAGATTACCGCGCAAATAGAGGCTCTGAGAATCATTGATCTTGTAATCGAACCGGGCGATATGCGTGTTCTCCGAAGAGGTTGTCGGGGAGTTGAAGCGGTACCCGCCGGTGTTTACACCATCACCGACCGAGCTATCGTTGGCCGGATATCGCGATGCGGCGGAGGCCAGCGCTAATCTTGCTGCCGGGTTAATTCCCACTTCGGGAAATATAGTGTTGTTGAGCTCGGCTAAACCGACTGAACACATGCCGCCAACACAACTCGGTCCCGTCCCTCTGAAACGAATGATTCCCTGTCCGACATGCTGCAACGGAACGAGGCGAACAACCGATACGCCTTCCTGCTGCCGCTGTCCCTCGTAGGTATAGAAGAAAAAGAGTTTGTCCTTAAGTATCGGCCCGCCTATAGATCCGCCAAATACATCTCGAGCCAAGCTTGGCCGCGGAGCGCGCTTTTCCCCGGCCACAGCCTGCCCATCGAGCACGGTCTGATCAGTCGCGGTATAGGTGCCAGCTGCATTATTGAAAAATGAATTAGCAGAGAACGCGGTAGGACGATACAAGTAGAAGGCCGACCCGCGGAAACTATTTGTACCGCTCTTGGTCACAAGGGATATCTGAGCACCGGAGGAGCGTCCCTGATTGGCGTTTCCGTTCGCCGTTGTGATCCTAAATTCCTCGACCGACTCCGCGGTGGCTCTCAAGACCGTATCTTGTGAGGTCTGGAACTGGGCCGTTCGTCCGCCGTTCTGTTGATCATTAATATCAACGCCGTCGAGCAAAACGTTCGCCTGATCGCTTCTGGAACCGGCGGTATAACCTTCGCGGGTTACGCCCGGCTGCAGGCTGAGCAAGTCCGCGACACGCCTCAAATCAGTCGGCAGATCCGTGATCTGCTTCGGCTGGAAGTTGTTTCCGAGACTAGCGTCCTGAGTGTTAATAATAGCATCGATCGTGTTCGCTGTGACATCAACCACGGCGCTGACATCGCCTGCTTCAAGCGCTACGTTGAACTCGCTAGGAGTGTCAACCAGTGCCTGGACGTTTGAGTTCACAGCCTTCTTGAAACCGGCTGCCGTAACTTCCAAACGATATGTCGAAGGCTGAATGCCCGGGAAACTGTACGAGCCCTCCTCAGTGGAAACCGTGGAACGATTGAACCCATTGCTCGGGTTCGTGAGCGTAACAGTGGCTCCGGCAACCGCAGCTCCGTTCTGGTCAGAAACTGTTCCTCGAACGCTGCTTGTACCTTGGGCAAAAGCAGCGACGGAAAACGCGACCATAACGAAGGCAGCAGTCATGAGCGTGAATACTCTCGAATTCAATTGCTGAAATCTCATATTGCCTCCTGATGTGTGTAAGTGAAAAGACTGGCGTATCGCCATTGTGTAGCCCGGACTACGCATCTTTCGGGCCATTCGCTGAAGCGAGTAAAGCGCTTGAAACTACAGTGCAAAACGACTCCCCGGGCCGAATTTGTAATTTTTGTCTACGAAACTCTAAGAAAAATTCAAAATTTTGGTAATCGACGCCAGAGATTATAACGCATCCGTTCTCGATTTAAGCTTTCTTTGCGAAGCTTTTGCTGCGATCGACCCGGTACCCGTCGCAGTGCTCAAGGTGGGTGAGACAGGATTCGCAACATCACCAACGGCAAAGATCCCCTCAACGTTCGTCTGACACTCACTGTTTACTTTTATAAAGCCCCGCGAGTCGACGTCGACAATGCCGCGAACTAATTCTGAGTTCGGCTCGAAACCGATCCGGATCAGGATCGCATTGGTCGCGACACTGGTGACATCATCGCTAGACAGCTTCCTGAGCTCGGCGCCGGTGACTGCGGCACCGCCGACGATACGCGTGAGTACTGAATCGAATATCGTTTCAACATTCTTCCGGAGCTTCAGCTCAGCCAGAAACTCGTCTCGAGCGGTGAGGATGTTTCGACGATGCACGAGCTTTACCGACGCTGCGTGTTCCGAAATTATAAGAGCGTTCTCGACCGCTGCGTCGCCGCCCCCGACGACAAGAACGTGCTTCCCGGTCATGCGGGCCTTGTCCCGTACACCCGATTCGAAGATTCCCTTTCCGGTGAACTCAGCTTCTCCCGGAACGTCCAGCGGTCGCCGGCGAACTCCGGTAGCAATGATCAAGGATCCGTAGTGGATCACTTCCCCGCTCCGGGTTCGGACGGTGTTTGAGCGAGTATCAATGGCGATCACTTCCTCCTTCATTCTTTGAAGGAATCTATGTCGCTCGGTTGACTCTCGAAAGTGCGAGAGCATCTCTTCGCCGTTCTCAGCGTGGCGACCGAGGTAGTTGTTGATCGGGTTATAAATGTTCCTAAGCTGGCCCCCGATATCCCCTTCTTTCTCGACGAGGATCACGCTTGCCTCGAGATCGCTGCACCAGATTGCGGCCGACAGTCCGGCCGGTCCTCCACCGATGATTACGATGTCCGCGTCTTTCATTTTGCCCATCCGATATCAGCTCGATGACGAATTTTTGTCATTCTGAGTGCCGTTAATTGTCATCCGAGAAGCATTCAGCGATGCGTGCCTCCTGTCCCAAATTCCCCGTCGTGCCCAATTTTACGGTCTATTTTGACTTCCGACAACACTGTCCCGGTCGTTCTTCCGGTGGCATTTGTTTTGCTGAACGTTTTGAGTTGCAGTTGCGCTCTCGAAGTGCAACTGATCCAACCGCGACCCCTCAAAAAGCTGCTCGCTCCAGAAATATGCGATTAGAAATCGAATCGACCATTGCCTCTCCGCTCGTCACCGAGGACACCGGCTCCATCGATCACGCTCCTGTCGATCTGGCCGAGATCAAGTCAATATTGAATCAGGGCATCCGAGCCGCTCAAGCCGGCAACCGCACGCAATCCAGATCCTTCCTGATGCGTGTAACGGAATTGGATCCAGGAAATGAGAGTGCGTGGCTCTGGCTCGCCTCTATCAGCGAATACCCCGAAGAACTACTCGGTTTCCTGAATCACGTTCTCGATATTAACTCTGAGAATCAAAGAGCGATGGAATGGAAGGCGGCCACGTTGGCATTGCTCTCCAAGACATTTGTCCAACGGGGCATTGACGCCTGCAACGAGTCGAAGAAAGAATTTGCTGCCGAGTGTTTCGAAACTGCTCTTGAGCACGATGCGAACAATGCTACGGCGTGGATATGGATGGCGTCGATATCGGATTCAAGTACCGAGAAAGTTTCGCTGCTCGGACGGGCGCTCGATCTCGAACCCGAGAATGCCGCCGCGCTTGCGGCCCTAACGGACGCAAAGGAAAAGATACTTAAGGATCGATTGATGGAAGCAAAAACTGCTGCCGTCTCAGGCAATAATGCAGCAGCGATCACGGTACTCGACAGCTTGCTCGACGTGAGCCCGGAATCGATCGAAGCCTGGATCATGAAGTCACACCTCGCTGAAGGTTTCGATGAAAAGATCAGGTGCTTCGAAAGCATTCTGGCAATCGATCCATATCATCTCGCGGCGAACACGGGACGCGATTCTCTGCTCACAATTTTCGGTACGGTTGAAGCCGCTAAGGCTGAAAGTGCAAAGGCGGTCGAGTTGGCGGAACAACCGACAGATTTTTTAGAGTCCGTTGCAGCCGAAAGTGAAGCGGAAGGCGAATACTCCGAGACCTACCCGAATTCTGTCGAACCAGTCGCTGCCGAAAGCACAGCACAAGTAGAAACGACACAACCCTACGTAAATTTTGTCGAAGCTGAGTTCGAACCTCCGGTCGACAAGACCCCGACTCAAGACCTCGAGATCCCCTCGGCTGTTTTGCAGCTTTTCTCTACCGAGACGAATAGCAATCAGGACCCACCCGAATATAACGAAACTTACCCCGAGCAAAACGATGACACATGTGAAATGGAAACAGTCGCGGAGCCGCTTGGTTCGGACGCGACGGAAGCTCCGGAACTTACGGCTGACGATATCGAGCCGATAGCGAACTTTGAACGTTCGGCCGATTTTTTGGTCACCTCCGACAACAACGAAAGTAATCCGCCACAGACCGACGCACAAGACGAAACGATCGCATTTGCTTATGATTTTGCTCCTGAAGAGATCGGAGCGGACGAGGCCGAGGATACTGCGCCAGTTGTCGAAGAGCCTTCGAACGCGTCAGGCGACCTAGTGATACCCATGCCGGATGCCAGTTTGTCGCACGGTGTCGTCTCGGAAACGCGTTCACCGTTCGAGACGGTGGTGGACTTTGACGGGGCCCTTCAGGTGAACTCGGAATCGTTCGAATGCCCTTTCTGCAAGCACGGAAACGAGGCTCAGTCGATCTCGTGTCAGTCGTGTATGGCCGTTCTCACGCTTTCGGATCTTGAGCTTCTTCTGGCAAACCAAAGCGCCGACACATTGACTCTTCGCCATGCCGTTGAAGACATGGAGCGTAGACGTTCCGGTCGAGAATTCAACGCTGAGGAGCTAATAGTCCTCGGCCTTGGACACTTAAACCTCAGAAATCTCCAGCTTGGATATTCGTGCTTGTCGGACGCCTCGAAGCTAAGTCCGAACAATGTCGTGTTGGGCGGCCAGGTCAACGCACTTTTGATCCGTCTCGAGGAAATCAAACTGCAGGAAGAGGCACATCTCAAAATGCCGAAAGGCAAATCAATCCTCGTGGTAGACGACAGTGCAACGGTGCGGAAACTGATCTCGGGCAAACTTGAAAAATCCGGCCACGATGTGATCTGCGCTAACGACGGCGTCGAAGCAATGGAACAACTCGAACATTTCGTCCCCGACCTGATCCTTCTCGACATCAACATGCCGCGAATGGACGGCTACCAAGTCTGTAAGAACATTCGCAACAACGGAACGACGAAGGACGTCCCAGTTATAATGATCTCCGGAAAGGACGGGTTTTTCGACAAGGTTAGAGGCCGCATGGCGGGCACTACAGGTTATATAACCAAGCCATTTGGTCCTGAAACCCTGATGAAGGCAGTGGAAATGTACCTCAGCGGCGAAGTTCCCGAACTGGACGAGGTTTAAAGCCTCAAAGTGGTAACCTCAACACCAAAAATTTTCGTCGATGAAGCGGAGTCTTTGCTTACCTCGATCCGGGGTAGCGTTCTCGTTCGTCTACAAGACGGCGTGAAGCCCGAGCATCTTAGGGCTCCGCTTGTCTCAGCACGTGCCCTCAATTCGCTAGCATCGAGTTCGGGAGACGAGTGGATCGCCGTGGCAGCGGAGACGCTTGAGGCCTGGTTGACACTGCTTGCCGCCGAGACCGAACCGATATCGCATACCCGGACGCGAAGCCTCTTGGATCAAATCTCCGAGCTCGAGGTCGCATTGATCGCGCACCGCGCAACGACGACTACAGACACCGTGGAGGTTGCCGATTTTGTCGACGAGTCTTTTCGAAGCTTCTCACGCGACCTATGCACTCAAAACCCGCAACCGAAGTCGTCCTCGGAATCGACCGACAAGTTTGACGTTGACGCGGAGATGCTGCAAGTTTTTCGGCAGGAGGCTGACGCCCTCCTGAATACGATCCAGACGAATCTTACGTCGCTATCGACTGACTTCAGCGATCGCGAAGCCCTCTGGCAGATCAAGAGGGCGGCTCACACATTTAAGGGCGCAGCGGGGATAGTCGGGCTTCATCGGCTGTCCGAGATCGCTCACCGGATCGAGGATCTTTTAGAGGGGCTTACAACCAGGGGCAACGTTTCAGACGGTCGGGTTGTAAGCGTTTTGATAAACGCGACCGAATGCCTTCAGTCACTTGCGAGTGGAGATGATTCGCAAAGCCTCGGCGCGCGGCTCGAAAATCTCGACGACGCCTTTACCGATACGCTACGAGCTATAACGGCGAGCCCTCAGCCCTCGCCGAACCCCGGCGCCCCGATCCCTTCGGATGCGCCGATCGGGAATGAAAAGAGACGCTGCGAAGTCCCATCAAATCCGGACCGTAGTTCGGTCGTTCGCATCTCGCTCGAAAGACTCGATGATCTTGTCGATATTATTCGCGAGCTGGTGTCGAGCCGAACCGTTTTTGAGGGGCGCATCAACGAACTGGCAGTCCAGGTTCAGGAGTCGTGCAATAACACCCTGCGGCTTCAGGCGGCGAGCGCAAAGCTGCAAAACCACGATCGTTCTTCTCACGCGCCAAACGGGTCGAACGGACGGTCTGGCACTATCGATCAAACCACGTACGAGTTAAGTGAGACGGCGCGCGACGCGGCGATGATCAACACCTCGGTACGCGAGATCAAGACTGGTTTCGAAGACGTATTCGTTCACCAACGAGGAGTGATAGAGCGAATTCAGGGACGCCTGATCCGATTGCGTAACGTCGAGTTCGGAACAATTTTCACTCGCCTTCAGCGAGCGGTCCGTTTAACCTGCGACGAAGAAGGAAAGGCCGCGGAGATCGAGATCGAGAACGGCGGCGTTGAGGTCGATACCCAGATCATCGACGCAGTGATCGAACCGCTGATGCACCTCTTGAAAAATGCAGTGGTTCACGGCATCGAGCCGCCAGAGGTCCGGCGGATGCTGGGTAAGCCTGAAGCAGGTCGGATCGTGATTAAAGTCGGGACCGACGGAGCTTATATCTTACTCTCAGTATCCGACGACGGTGGCGGAATTGCATACCAGACGCTGGTCGAAAAGGCGGTAGCCGCGGGGCTCATAACGCGGGACGCTGCCGATCGGATGAGCGACGCCGAAATCCGCGAGCTTATCTACCTGCCGGGACTGACAACTGCGGAGAAACTAAATCTGAACGCCGGACGCGGTGTGGGAATGAGTATCGTTCGCGAAAGTGTGGTCGCCGCAAACGGAACTGTGACGTTCGAAACACTGCCCCAGAAAGGAACGACTTTCAGGATTCGTGTTCCCCTCCCGTTCGCCGATCTTTTCGTCGCTGAGGCGCTGAAGGGACAGAAGCTGCCGGAGGAGCCTGTGCATGACCTGAACGTTCTCGTGGTCGACGACAGCCCGAGCGTGCGTCTTATGACTTCGCGCACGCTTCAGAACGCTGGCTGGCACGTACAAGCGGCCGGGAACGGCATCGAGGCTCTTAATTGCCTCGCCGAGATGCAGTCTTTACCGAACGTTATTCTTTCAGATATCGAAATGCCACGGATGGGTGGATACGAATTCCTGGCGGCACTCCGTGACGATCCGGCTCTCAAGGCTATTCCGGTGGTGATCATCAGTTCAAGGGTCGGCGTCGAGAACCGCGAGCACGCTCTGGCCGCGGGCGCATCGGAATACTTCACCAAGCCGTATCAGGATCGCGAACTTATAGAATTTCTTTATCGTTTCGCCCGAAGCGAAAATCTTGTTTCGTAATTTACGAGTTAGGACTTCGGAGGACGGCTTGGGCGGATCTCGATCTTACTTGGCAGCGCTCGTTGATCGAATTTCAAGAGACCGAGGACAGCTTCGGCAATGTCCGCCGGCTGCAGCTGCCACGCCTTTTCGTCAGTCGGAGCATCGCCTCCGAATTCCGTATTCACGCTTCCCGGAGAGATGTAGCTGACCTTGATATTGTCATGACGGACCTCTTGCATCATTGCTTCCGAGAAACCGTTCAAAGCAAACTTCGAGGCATTGTATGCGGCCATACGAGCGTGCGGATTCTGACCGGCGAGGGACGAAATGTTGATCACGTATCCGCCGCCGCGTTGTTTCATGAGAGGTATCGCGTGATGGCAGGCGTAGAAAACGCCAAATAGATTTGTTTCAAGCGTCTGCCGAAAATCTTCGCTGCTGGTCTCTTCGACCGTTTTTCCGAAGTAACCGATTCCCGCGTTGTTGACGAGAATATCTACTCCGCCGAAGGATCGAACACACTCTGCCAACATACTTTCGATCTGCTCTTCGATGCGAACGTCACAGACTGCGCCTGCCGACCGACCGTACGCGGATAGCCTTGCAACTGCCGATCGTAGATCTTCTTCGCCCCGGCCGCAGATGAACACTCGGGCACCCTCTTTCACGAGCGCTTCCGCGATCGCGTACCCGATTCCCTTCGTACCTCCGGTGATAACTGCGACACTGTCTTCGAGTTTCATAGCTTCGACCTCAAGAGCTCGTTCACCATTTTCGGATTCGCCTTACCCTGGGATGCCTTCATAACCTGCCCGACAAAAAAGCCAAATAACTTTTCGTTTCCGCCTCGATAGGCCGCCACTTGGTCCGCACTCGACGCAATCACTTCGTCAACGATCTTCTCGATCACCGACATATCGGAGACCTGCTCGAAACCTTTCTCGCTTATCACTTCGGACGCTGGCTTTCCAGTAACGAACATCTCGATCAACACTTCTTTCGCTTGATTATTGTTGATCGAGGCGGAATCGAGGACCTTTATCAATTCAGCCAGGCCGGACGCGGTGACCGGTGAATCTGCGACCGCGGTGCCTGAGTTGTTCAGCTCACGAGTGAGCTCCGACAATATGAAGTTCGCCGAAGCACGCGGGTTACCCGATTCTTTCGCGGACGTTTCGTAATACTCGGCGAGGTCTTTTTCCGCGACGAGTTGCGAAGCGTCGGCGTAAGATAGTTCGTACTCGGCGATCATCCGGTCACGCATTGTGTCCGGCAGCTCGGGCATGTCAGCCTTCACACCAGCGATGAACTCGGGAGAAACGTGCAGTGGCTGCAAGTCAGGTTCGGGAAAGTACCGATAATCGTGGGCGTCTTCTTTCTTACGCATGATGCGCGTTTGATTGTTCTTCTCGTCCCACAGGCGAGTTTCCTGCGTTACGCCTTCGCCGCTTTCGTGGGCTGCGATTTGCCGTTCGATCTCGAACTCGATGGCCTTTTGCATGAAGCGGACCGAGTTGAGATTCTTAAGCTCGACCTTGTTGTTGAACGCGGTGTCACCGACTTTCCGCACCGAGACGTTCGCTTCACATCGGAGATTCCCTTTCTCCATGTCGGCGTCGCACGCTCCAACCCACTGCAGCACGCGACGAACATGATTGACATAATCGTAAGCCTGCCACGACGTTCGAAAATCCGGGGCGGTTACGATCTCGCCGAGCGGGGTACCGGCCCTGTTTAGATCAACGTACGAAAATTTATTCACCTCGGGAAGACCTTCGTGAACATTCTTGCCCGCGTCCTCTTCGAGATGCATCCGCTCAATACGGATCGACATCGGCTTCCATTCGGATCCGCGACCTGAGTCGTCCCGCTCGGCCGTCATTATCGTCAGGTTTCCGTTCGCCGAAAACGGTCTGTCATATTGCGAGATCTGATAGCCCTTAGGCAGGTCGGGATAAAAATAATTCTTTCGCGCGAAGATCGACGTTTCCTGAATTTCCAGTCCGAGGGCCAGAGCGGCCCGCGCACCGAGATCGACGACGCGTTTGTTGAGAACCGGCAAAGCTCCCGGTAAGCCAAGGCAGACCGGACACGTGTTTGAGTTTGGATCGGCGCCTGTTTTCACCGCACAGCCGCAAAATATCTTCGTCGTCGTCGCGAGCTGCGCATGAATTTCCATGCCGATGACGGCTTCCCAAGCTTCTTTGATCATATTCAAATTAAAAAACGCGGACCTGAGAAAATCATAGTCCGCGTCCTTCTAAAACTCAAAAATAGGCTATCGCCGATTTCGCCTCGTTCCACCGCCGCGGCGGATCACGACCCTGCCGGGCTGCGGGTTCGGGATCGGATAGACACCGACCGGCGTTACGCGATAACCGCCACCCCGATCAAACATCGGCAGCAACCGGTTGGACGGATACACACCGCGGCGAAAACGTTTTCGAACCCTGCCTCGGTTGTACCCCGAATCATAATTTCCGAATCCGCCGAAATATCCACCGCCGTAATATGCACCCGAGTCAGGTGACTCGAACGGAGTCTCGAGACGACGGGTATCAAGATCGAGGCTCCGACGATCTAACTCGAGGCGTTCTTTTTCGAGCCTTGATTTACGGAGTTGCTCGGCCAACGCGACTGTCGCCGCCATATCCGCGTCTCGTTGACGATCGAGCTCCTCGGGCGACGGAAACCCGAGGCGTGCGTAATTTTCCCTGTAGTCACGCTCGGCCGCCAAGCGCTTTAGCTGAATTCGTTCGAGCGTCGCGTTCGTTACCGTCCGAACCTGAGCCGAACCCGCGACCGCAAATGAAATTATCAACCCAAAAACTGCGATGGACGTCGTCATCATTTTACCTCCCACGTCTGCGTATTTCGATGGTAGCACTATGATGCTTTACATCGAAAAATGTATCGCCAAAGCTTTCCGAGGTCGATCAAACAAGCTTACGCGCCGTCTCAAAATGAAAAGCTAAGTCCGACGCGGCCATTTTGTCCGGGTGTTCTGAAGCCATTTTCGAAGTATTCGTTATCAAAGAGGTTTTCGATCGTGGCAAACAACCGAAGCGACATAGTGTCTTTTCTCAGCCGGAATGTGTAACCGGCAGTCAGGTCCGCCGGGCGATTTCCGTTGAACCGGTACGTGTACTGGTTGAACGTCGTATTGCTAAACACAGGTGCCAAATACGAACCCGTTGCAAGCAGGTCCAGATTGATCCAAAGCCTTTTGATCCGTTGCGTAACAACAAGGGTGAACTGATGATCCGGGATACCGAACGCTTTACGATCGCGGCTCGCGAGCGTGACGATCGTTGGACGGCGAAAGTTTCGAATGTCACTGTTCGTAAACGTGTAAGAAGCAAATATCTCGGTAGACCTCGTAGGTTTGACCTCCAGACTCGCTTCGATACCCCGAGAGAAGTGACGATCGAAGTTGTAGTAGGCCGGGGCTCCGAAATCGTCGGTCGGCAGGTACGTGATCTCATCCTTTATCTTCGTATAAAACCAGGTCGCCGATGCCTTAACTTTTCGATCGGCGAAGTACTGATCTATTCCCGCATCCATACCTGTCGAGCGCTCGGGCTTTAAGGCCGGATTACCCTGCGGAAAGAAAAAGCCTGAGAAGAAGAACGTACCGAATCGTTCGTACAGTGACGGGACGCGGTAGCCGTTACCGACGTGCATCCGAAGCTTTGTTCCCGTTTGTTTTACGAAGTACGATGCCGAGCCGTCAAAAGTATAGGCAGCCGGCGGATCTTCGAGCGACAAGTCGGCATAAGGTCCGTCGGTT
>JBKJOR010000235.1:0-3475 GCA_046595575.1 Pyrinomonadaceae bacterium
AGCCGCAGTGTTATTCGAAATTGCATTTCGGCCCCGCTCCGAGCGGCCGCCAATCAAACACCCACGCTTGTCATCGTCGACGATCTTCACGAGCTCTTGAATATCGGCGGCGGGAAAGATTTTTTAGACGAACTAAAGAACATACTCGCGGGCAGCGGCGTGCCGTTCATCTTTGGCGGACACCGGCGGTTTCTCTACGGACAAGTGGATTGCGATCGAATGGAGCTCGACGATCTAGATTTTGAGCGTGCGGGACGGCTTGTCGAGATCTTCGCAAAGGAGAGCAAAGTCGCTCTGGGTGACGAAGCTCGCGATCTTGTTGCCGCACAGCTTGGAAAAAATTCGTCGCTTGTTCGGCAATTGGTACGATCCGCCCATGACGCAGGTCTCGACCTGGAAAGTTTCGACGCCGTCGAAAAGGTATATGCGGATTCGTTGTTTGGCGGAAGGTTGGGACGCGAGTTCGATTCGGTTGTTGCCGCTGCCTGCAAGAGTCCCGAGATCGAGCGACGTGTCGTTAGCATGCTGTTCGATTGCCAGGTTTCGGAATCGGGCCGCGTCGAGCGTGAGCGTTGGCATCGTCGACTTCAACTATCGGAAGCCGAGACCGAAGTGCTGCTGAACCGGCTTAGCGTAAACGAGTTGATACGTCTATCGCCGGTCTTCGTCGAAACGGTGACTGAGAATACGGCGTTGGCTGATTATGTCGCCTTACGATTTCGTCTGACGTCCGCCGCAGAAAGCCGGGCGGTGATCTACGCCGATTCGCTGGCAGCGTATATAACCCGAGCTCCGGAAATTATGGCCCGCGTGTATCGTGTCCGTGCGTCACTTGGCCTTCGCGAAGTCCTCGGCGAGTTTGCGGGTCAAAATGTACCGTCGCGGCTTGTCGATTACTATGAGTTTCGCGATTCGCTGAAAGGAGAGTCCGACGATGAAGCGCTAGAGACGCCTCCGGGTTCGCATTCGATAACGCTCCCGCGGATCTTTTTTACGACCGCCGCTTCGTCTTTTTACAAACCCATCGCCCAGATCGCAGAATCCGAACGCACGGCGATTGCTCTCGGATTTGAATCGCCGGTAGAAGGTGACGCTCATGAAGAGGTTGTGTGGATCGCTGCCGAGATCGATTCGAAACTCGAGGCGTCCCGCGATCTTTCTGAGTTCTGGTGTGATCGTCTGGAAGCCGCAGCGGTCAACTGCGATTTTGCAAAATTTAAGCTCTGGCTTGTTTCGCCTGAAGGGTTTTCGCCTGAGGCCCTCGAAGCGCTGAATGCGCGCAACGCTTACGGCTCGAGCCGACGTCAAATTGGTCTGCTGCGAAAGTATCTAGGTGCACCGCCGCCGGTCTCGCAGCCGCTGGCGGACAACGAGTATGAGATGGTGATCCCGATGCGGGACGAAGCCGAGCTTGTCGCGGCTCACGCGGTCGAAGAGATCGCACGCCGTCATAATTTCGATTCGAGATCGATCAATCAAATCAAGACGGCCCTTGTCGAAGCATGTATCAACGCTTCGGAACACAGCCTGAGTCCCGACGGTAAGATCTATCAGCGGTTCCGGGTCGAGGACGATCGCGTCGTGCTAACCGTCTCAAATCGCGGACTGCGATTGACCTCTCAGATGCCAAGTGCAGAACCGAGCGAGGGCCGCCGCGGCTGGGGTCTCAAACTAATGCGCCGGCTGATGGACGAAGTCACGATCGAGCAAGTCGACGACGGCACGCGCATCGTGATGACGAAATATTTGAAAGCAGCTTAGGAATGCGGAGTGCGGAATGCGGAGTGCGGAGTGCGGAATTGAATCTAGCCCGTGGCATAACGTGCAAAAGCCCGCGCGTAAGCAAGGGCGATATGCTCAAAGTAGCGTAACCCTCTCTGTGGTCGACGCGTGCGAGCAGAATGACAATTCGCTGCAGTCGTCGCTGCACCAACTTGAGCATATCGCCCTTGCTCACGCGCGGGCTTTTGCACGTCAGGTCGGCGCTATAGTGTAGTCCGTATATCACGAAAGGATATGACATCCGCGAAATCCCAAATCAAAAAGATTGTGTTATCGCGGGGCTTGTGCTAAAAACTTACCTCAAGTACGCGTACCATCTAACTCATACTTAAGGAAAAAGTTAAGTGCTATCAGAAACAGAAACCGTTAAAGCGGAAGATAAACGCGCCGTGGTGTTTGCAGGCGACTACCTGAACAAGCTTACCGGCGAACAGATCGAACGCGAATGCCGTCTTCGACTCGACGAAGGATGCACTGAGCTCACAGTGAACTTCTCACGAACGGAGCTCGTCAACAGCATCGGCGTCTCGATCCTGCTCGGCGTCATCGACTCCGCCCGAGGCACGGGTGCGAAAGTTGTTTTCTCAGACGTAAAAGAGGAGACAGCCGAGCTGTTCGACATGCTAGGACTCACCCGACACGTCACTATTTCGTAGCAAAGTGAAAAAGCCCGCGCGTAAGCAAGGGCGATATACGGGCGCCGGGGCAGCAGCGGCCCGCTAAAAATTTTGAAAATACAAGATTTCAAATCAACCAACTTCCGCCAGATGACGGAAACCAAGAGCAAGCTCATTCACACATTCGGTGCGCTTGCCGAGCTTGGTCAGGAAGTCGCGAGCCGCAACGATTTTCATGAGACGATGCGGACGTCGCTTCACCTGATGCTCGGCTCGCTTGGAATAATGCGCGGAGGCGTAGCGCGCTATTCGAGATTTGAACACTCGATGCAGATGGTCGCGGCACGCGGTCTCGGCGATGATTTTCCGCTGGCTCTTTCGCTCTGCCACGAAGACGAGCGCCAGTTTCTTGCGAACGGCCTCGTCCCGATCGAAGTCGCACAGGCGCGGGTCCTGCCGTTCGTCCAGGTTTACGACAACAGCCTCAGCCGCACCGGTGTCGAGCTTCTGGTTCCGCTTGTGATGCGCGACGAAATGGTGGGCGTCCTGCTGCTTGGCGAAAAGGCCACCGGCGAACCGTATTCCAGTTACGATCGCGAGATAATTTCGGCGATGGGCCGGCACATCGGCGTCGCTATAATTCAGCGCAACATGCTTGCAGATCTCGAGCGTAAAGCGGACGAGAATAGAAAGCTCTACGACGGTCTCAAGACGACGTACAAAGATACGGTCCGCGCATTCGCGGCGGCCATCGACTGCAAGGACCGCTACACGGAAGGGCATTCGGTCCGCGTTGGAAAGTATTCCGAGATCATTGGCGAAGAGCTGGGTTGGAGCGAGGAAGAAGTCGAGGGAGCTGCCGTAGCGGGTTACCTGCACGATGTCGGCAAGCTGACCGTCGAGCGAAAGATCATCAACGCACCGTATCGCATCAACGCAAAAGAATCCGCAGAGCTTAATAAACACCCAGCGGTTGGTTACGAGATCCTGATGCCCATCCATCATCCGTACGCCGATGTGCCGCTGGCCGCAAAGTATCATCACGAACGGCTCGACGGCCGCGGCTATCCCGACGG
>JBKJOR010000146.1:0-2656 GCA_046595575.1 Pyrinomonadaceae bacterium
ACGAAGGCTCTCGCAAAACCCGGATGGGTTTTGCCGCCTGCTCCGGCGCGTGGCGCTGCGACTTCTCTCGCACAGTAGCCCCGCTACTTGTTTTCATTACATCGGTAACTTTTAAATCTCATTTGAATGGCGAAGTCGTCGTTTGGCCTGAATGCGTAAACGCGCTAAGTAACTTACGTTTACAACCGTTCCCGGGCCTACCGATCTTAACTACTTAATTTTATTTTCTTCGGGATATGTACGATAGCGCACATACGGCCTCTTTGCATAGGCGTATTATTCAGACTTCTGCAGTATCGCACAAGAGCAAAATGAGCTAGGTATTTTGCCTATTATGGGCATCGAAAATTACGAGTGAGGGGTATAGAACATGACGAGAACACATTACACAATTTTCGCTCTCCTGGCGGCGTTGGCAATAACGTTGTTTGCGACGACACAGTCCCACGCCCAACGCTACAGCGGTCGTGCTACAGCAATACGGACGACCGTCGGCGTGCCACTTACCAGTCCAATCACTACAGCGGTAAACGATACCGGTGAGCTTCCACCCGCTGGCGGCTCAATAACTTTGGCAAGTGCCAGTGCGTCTGTCGGCACGCCGCCATTTCTTACGGCCGGCGCGTCGAGTTCGATGACGAGCGGCGGTGCTCAAGCCAGCCACTCCGAAACGTCGGTTAATAATTTAAGTTTCAGCGTGCTCGGGAACACTATCACGGCGACATCTGTAGCCACACAAACTGATTGCTCGTGCCCGACCGGTACCTGCACCGGAAGCACGATGATTGTCGGATTGTCAGTGAACGGAGTTCCTACCGGCTTGAACGGCTCGACAACGGCGTCAATCAGTCTGCTAAACCCGCTCGGCGCCATAGTCGGCACCTTGGTTGTCAACGAACAGATCAGCAGCCCGGGAAGCATCACGGTAAATGGTATACACGTGAATGTGACGGACTCGCTCACCGGTATAAGAACAGACGTCGTTGTGGCATCATCACATTCCGACATCGCGTGTACGATCCTGCCCAACTTCACTTTTTTCAGCGGGCGCGCATTCGGGATCGGCTCGACCGCGACCACTACCATCGGGCCAAGTTCTGTCGCCGTACTCGTCGCTGATACAGGTCCACTGCCGACATCCGGCGGATCTATCGGACCCGTCGTAGTTGCGGGTGCGAATATTCCTGGCGTCGCAACATCCGGGACGCTTACCAGCTCAACTTCCGGCGGCACATCGAATGTACTCAACGCGTCCGATTCGTCATCGAATGTACAAACACTTACTGCCACGGTTGCCGGCTTTACCATCACCGCAAGCGTATTGACTTCCCAAACACATTGCGAATGCTCACTTGCTTTCCCGACGACCAACTCGACATGTACGGGCGGGGCCACGATCACTAACGTGGTTATCACGGCTCCTAACGGCGGCGGCAACGTTTTCGGAACGGTTACAGGAGCGCCCAATAATACGGTCCAGCTGCGGATAGGCAGCACGGTTGTCGCGACGCTGATCTTCAATGAGCAAGTTCCCTTATCGCCGACAAGTACTGGAAGTATAACGGTCAATGCACTTCACATCATTAGTTTCACGTCCCTGGCCGGTGTGACCACTCGGACCGACACGATAATCGCGTCGTCCCATTCGGACATCCAGTGCGGGTCGCTGGCTCCGTCAGCCGCAAACGTCAACATCAGCGGCCAAGTCGTGAATTCAGATAATCAAGCGGTCCCACGTGCTCGCGTAACGTTGTCTAGCGCCACCGGAGAGACTTATGCAGCTGTCACGAACGCGTTCGGTTATTTCAGCCTTACGGACGTCCCGGCGGGCCAAACATACTTACTAAACATCAGCGCTCGGGGTGCGTACAGCTTTGAACCTCAGACACTACTCGTGAACGAAGAATTGGCAGAGTTGACCTTCGTGCTGGAGAGCAGCTCTTTGAAAACCGGAACGGACATCCGCTTATCGGGCTCACGCTTTCCAAGATGATTCTAGGGGAAATATATTCTAAGAAGGCGTGAGCTTTCCAGGGGCGAGACCATTACTCCGGTCCCGCCCCTGTTTTTTTTGGCTCGCTTTGAACTACCCAGGAAGAGAAATCTTCGACCGTGTTGCATTCCGCGCCGTTCAGTTATAAAGTCGCGAACAGTATTAACAGAAAAGGAGAACTACTGAAATGGATACAACTACCTTGATTATTGTAATTCTTGTGCTGTTACTTCTGTTCGGCGGCGGCGGTTACTTTTATAGACGCGGTCGGTAGATTCGGGACTAGAGATAAGGAATGACAAAAAGGCTTCGACCCTGGTCGAAGCCTTTTGCTAATTAAATTACGTATGGTTAGTAACGGCCACCACCGTTGTAACCGTCGTTGTATCCCTGTAGATATCCCTGCCGATAAATGTAGTCCGTACTCGTCGGATCTCCGCCGTTTGGAGCCGAACCTGTACCGCGATACACATTGGACTGGTTGTATTTCCTCTTTCGCCGATCATACTCGCCGGCGATAATACCTTGCTGGTAACCCTGATCAAAATGGGCATTGTTGGCCTGCCTCACGATCCGATTATAGCGTCCGTCCTGACGTTGGCTATTTGCACGGCGCTGTTCGTTCTCGATCCGCTGCCGCTCGCGCTCAATCTGGCGCCTTGA
>JBKJOR010000178.1:0-14304 GCA_046595575.1 Pyrinomonadaceae bacterium
AATTCCACGCAGGTCTCCTTTTACACGCAAAATAATCGCTTTGCACGTCTCGACGAAATAAATGCCTCGCTCGGCAACGGAATAGGAGTCGTCGTAGGTGACCGACTTGTTCGAGGAAAATACGTCTTCAGCATGACGCCTGAGAGGCCGAATGATAGCGAACTGAAAACCGAATACCTGATCACCGCAACCCGGGACGTGTCCGGCGACGTTATGTACCAGTACGAAATCGATCAAAGCGGACGTATAACCCAACTTTATCCGGAAGGAGGTCCCGAAAACTAGGCCTTCCAATATTGTCGGTAGCGGCGTGGTCAACTCATCAACGAAAATGCATAAAGCAAACCTGTTTGAAGACCTGATCGAAGAGCTTAGGGATGAGAATCTCCTCGAATCAACGGTAATGGATCTATCGACGGCTGAGAATGGTCGTTCCACCCGTAATGACGGCATGGAGATGTCCACGGTTCGAGAGGTTGCCGACTCTGGCATTTCCGGCAGCGAACACGGATTCGATTCGGTTTCAGACTCTCAGCCGGAACTTGAGAGCGACTTCTTTCGAAAGCGCGCAATAGACGAGATCTCCAGCTTGCAGATGGTTGAACATGTACTGTCTGCTATCGAAAGGGAACACATGAAAGCAGTTCCCGGCTCCTACGATGACCTGGAGGCGAAAAAAGCCCTCCATCGCTTTCTGCAGGTGCAGTCCGATTCGGCATCGGCCGATTATGCCGAAGCCGAGTTCAAGCTGATGCATGAGACCGAGGCATGGAATTCTGCACTGTCGCAACGGGACGCCAAGATCTCCGTATCAAACCTCAGACGTTTTTGCGAGAACTCACGGCCGGTGCTGAGCTCTCAGGCATTGATGGCTCTCGGCCGCTTTTATCGGAATGCTACTTATTCAGACTTATCGAGATCAAAGTTCGACCTTGTAATGACCCGCCTCTTTTCTCGCGATGCCGGCGATGAAAGGAGACGCCTTCTCTTCAGCCGTGACGAGATGGTCGGCCATCTCCAGGCTCTCTACGCAAATTGGGCGAGCGTCGCTCTTTATTCTACCGAAGAGACTTCTTCGAGAAGGACGAGACTCCTTGTCACGGGCATCGAAGAGAGAATCGCTGAGGCCGTCGGCGCCGTGACCTTTGAACAACTTATACGCAATGAGTTTTTTGCTAAGGTCCATGAATTTAAAGAAGCTGCGGGAGAGATGTTTTTCACTCCTGAGATTGTAGCCGCAACGATCGATTGTAACGTTAGGATCGGCAATAAATTTGTAGATCTGGTACAAGCGGAGCGAGCCCTTAGCAACCCCGACACGGTCGAGCAGCGTTACGGATATGAGTACGATCAAATCATCTCGGATGCCGCGGGCAAAACACTGCACTTGGTGGAACTACTGAAGAATTTGCCTGAAGCTCCGGTAAGTGACGAGCCAATCGTGAATACCCCGGCGGTAGATCCCGCAAAAGCTGCAGAGAGAAAATCAATATCACCCCTCGAAGGCAGAGCCCTTTTCAAGGTCAACAAGTGGCTGCTTGCAGCGACACTACTTGTGATCTCTGCCACTGGATCACTATATTTCTGGTCCAACCAACCAACTCAAGAACGCTCGGCTGCCGAAAATGCGAAGAGCGTTGACCTGGCGGACTCCGGTATTACCGAGTACGTTCGTAGCGGCCGGGCTTCTGCGGAAACTCTGTACGCGATAACACTCCCAGCATGGGACCAGCTTTCCGAAGGCCAAAAAAGGGACGTGGTTGGCAAGGCTCTTACATTCGCAAATCAGCAGAAACTAAAAAGGGCCAAGCTTTTGAACGTTCGCGGAGATGCCGAAGCGTTTGCGTCCGGGAATGGCCGGACCGATATTTACACAACCGCTCCCTAATCGCACAAATTTGTTCTACCGATTAATCGCGTCAGACAATATCGTAGGAAACTCTCTGGTTAATTCGTATAAACCTAGCTAAATCGTATATAGCGTTTGCGGCACAATCATTGCTAAATGATCTGCCATGAGCAGACGGCAACCGTAAACATCATTTCTTAGCCGCAGTCCTCATAGAGGATGGCGGTTTTTTGCTTTTGTCAGCGGCGGGTTGCGCTCAGATACCCCTTTACAAAAACAGTTATTAGGAGCATTGATGAACGCTAAAAACGTATTGACGTACGCGGCCGACCAAGGCGCAAAGTTCGTGTCCGTCCGCTTTACCGACCTGCCCGGATCATGGCATCACCTTACTTATCCGATCGGCCATCTAACGGAAGATTCTTTCGAAGAAGGATTTGGATTCGACGCATCTAGTCTGCGCGGTTGGGCCGCTATCAACGAGTCCGACATGCTGTTGATCCCGGATCCCTCGCGTTTCTGGCTTGATCCTTTTACCGATGAAGTGACGATGGTCCTGATCGCGAACGTCGTCGATCCGATCACGAAAGAAGGATATGGCCTCGACCCGCGATCGGTCGCAGTTCGAGCCGAGAGCTATCTAAAATTTACGGGCATAGCCGACACGGTTTACTTTGGACCCGAGGCAGAGTTCTTTATATTCGACCAGGTTAGTTATCACAACAATCAGCAGTCCGCCGGCTTTTCGGTCGACTCCGAGGAGGCCCACTGGAACTCCGGACGAACAGGCGACGGTATGGTAAACACCGGCTTCCACATCCGCCCGAAGGAAGGCTATGTTCCGGTCGCTCCGCTTGATACGCTGATCGACATCCGCAACATGATCTCGCTGACGCTCGCCGAGGTCGGTATCGACGTCGAGTGCCATCATCACGAAGTAGCAACGGCGGGGCAGTGCGAGATCGACTTTCGTTTCTCGAATCTTTTACACACGGCCGATAACGTAATGCTCTTCAAGAACATTGTTAAGAACACGGCTGTTGCTTACGGCAAATCGGCGACGTTTATGCCCAAGCCGCTTTACGGCGATAACGGTTCGGGCATGCACTGTCACCAATCTCTATGGAAGGACGGCAATCCGCTGTTCGCCGGTGATCTTTATGCCGGTCTGTCGGAGATGGCGAAGTTTTACATCGGCGGTTTGCTGAAACACGCTCCGGCGTTGGTCGCTTTCGCGGCGCCGACGACTAACAGCTACAAACGCCTCGTGCCGGGTTTTGAAGCTCCGGTAAACCTCGCCTATTCGGCCCGCAATCGGTCCGCTGCCGTCCGCATCCCGATGTTCTCTCAGTCGCCGAAAGCGAAGAGGCTTGAGTTTCGTCCGCCGGATCCAAGCTGCAATCCGTATATCACTTTTGCGGCTCTGCTAATGGCAGGCCTCGATGGAGTGCAGAACCGCATCGATCCGGGTGAGCCGCTCGATAAAGACATTTACGATCTTCCGCCGGAAGAACTTGCGAACGTGCCGAGTCTACCGGGTAGCCTCGACGAAGCTCTCAAAGCGCTCGAGGCTGATCACGAGTTCCTATTGAAGGGAGATGTCTTCACGATGTCGATGATCGACCGCTGGATCTCATACAAGCGCGAGAAGGAGATCACGCCGCTCCGTCTGCGGCCGCATCCTCTCGAATTCTCGATGTATTACGACATTTAAATGTGGGCCGTGCGGGATTATAAGGGTGGGTGCTCTGAGTGCCCGCCCTTTTGTTCTGGTTCGTGGCTTCTCTTGTTCGTGTATTTCGTGTGTGTTCGTGGGTCGGATTTCGCCCGTTCACACAGTCTTTAATCGCAAACCTAAAAGCTAACCCCGAACACGCACGAAATATACGAACGAGAGGCGACACAAAATGAGACGAAACCGGAGCCAGAAGGCAGCTCCGGTTTTATCCGCTTGATCCGCTCAATCCGCGTTCAAATTAGGAGTGGTTTCGAGGCTCGTTTAAGTTTTTCAGGTAGCCTACATTATTTCGAATGCCGCCGAATTGTTCACCAAACTAGATCGAAGCAGCGATCACTTCATCAAAGATCTCGAGCGCGACATCGACGTGTTCCTTAGCCAGGATAAGTGGCGGGGACCAGCGGATGCTGTTGGTGCCGCAGCCGAGAATTATGAGACCGCGCTCATAGCAGGCGTACTCGATCTTGTCGCGAAGCTCTGGCGCAGGTGTGAGCGTATTCTTGTCGGTAACGAACTCGACACCGAGCATCATTCCAAACCCACGAACGTCACCGATGACGTCGTACTTGTCTTTGAGTTTGTTCAGACCCGCTTCAAGGTACGCCCCCACATTTCGCGAATTCTCAACCAGCCCGCCTTCGAGCAGCTCGATCGTTTTTAACGCGGCAGTAAGTGCAACTGGATTCCCGCCGAACGTGGAAGCGTGTGCGCCCTTGTGCCAATCCATGACGTCCGCCCGCGCCGTGCAGGCACCGATCGGGAATCCCGAGCCGAGTCCTTTTGCCATGCAGACGATGTCCGCCGTCACGCCTTCGTGATGGTCAAGGGCAAACATTTTGCCGGTTCGGCCCATCCCGCTCTGCACTTCGTCGACGATCAGCATGATACCGTTCTCGTCGCAGATCCGACGGAGCTCTTTTACAAACAGTTTGGGTGCCGGGACATAACCGCCTTCGCCCTGGACGACTTCGAGTACGATTCCGGCGACCTCTTCGGGCGGCGTCGTCGTTTTGAAAAGACGATTCTCGATCCAGTTGATGACGTCTCGGCTGATCGTCTCGGCATCGGTCGGCATCTCGTTCGCGAAGTGACGGAATGTATTCGGATATGGAACGTGAACGACGTCGAGAGCCTGACGCATGAACCCGAGCCGCTGCGCTTTTCTGCTCGAGGTAAGGCTTAAAGCGCCAAGCGTCCGACCGTGAAAAGATCCAAAGAATGAAATGAACTTTTGGCGTCGCGTGTGATACATCGCGAGCTTTAATGCAGTCTCGATCGCCTCCGCACCTGAGTTCGCAAAATGTGTTTTGGTCGGACCGTCGATCGGAACGATCTCATTCAGTTTCTTCCCGAGTTCCGGCATGTGGCGGTAAAAGAAATCGGTGCCGCAAAGATGAATAAGGCGATTGACCTGCTCGGTCACGGCCTTGACGATCTCGGGATGGCAGTGACCGGTTGAGCAGACGGCGACGCCGGCATTGCAATCGAGAAACACGTTGCCGTCGGGGTCCGTGATCCAGACGCCGTTTGCGTGGTCGGCGACGAGCTTGTAATCGGGGCGCGGATAACTCGGCGTAACAAATTGTGCGTCGGCCTCGATGATTTCACGGGATTTCGGGCCGGGAAGTTCCGTCTTAATACTGGGTCTCTGAAGTTCTGTTGTCGGTATCATGATCTTCTCCTGAGTTTAGAGTGCGCGATTTTATCGCTTCGTGCAGTAAGTGTTCACGGGCTCGAGCCCGCACTCTGAAAGATTGGAGAAATTAGTCGCCGCCGAAGAGATCGGCACGTTTGTCTGCGGGTCGAAGTTTTGCGATGCAGCGTGGAGTCATTTGAACGGGCTAAATATATCAGACCGCGGGAGAAGTTTCAAAAAATGTTATCGCGTGAAAGAATGGAATCATGCAGAGCGCGAAGACTTACACGAACAAATTGATCAACGAAACCTCACCTTACTTGCTGCAGCACGCGCACAATCCGGTCGATTGGTATCCATGGGGCGAAGAGGCTTTTGCAAAAGCCAACGCCGAAGATAAACCGTTGCTCGTGAGCATCGGCTATTCGGCGTGTCACTGGTGCCATGTGATGGAGCACGAATCGTTCGAGGACGAGGCAGTCGCACGGGTCATGAACGAGCATTTTGTAAATATCAAGGTCGACATGGAAGAGCGCCCCGATGTTGATCAGATCTACATGACATTCGTGCAGCTCACGACGGGGCGCGGCGGCTGGCCGATGAACGTCTTTATTACACCGGAAAAGCTCCCATTCTTTGGCGGCACTTACTTTCCGCCAGCTCCGCGATATGGAATGCCGTCGTGGCAACAGATTCTGGTTAGCATATCCGAAGCGTGGCGTGAAAGGCGTGACGAACTGACGCACTCGGCAAATGAAATTCTGGGTGAACTAAAACGGGTCGCGACAAGCGACTTCTCAGCCGCCCCGTTATCTACTGAACTGCTCGACTCTGCCTACGCAAGCATTGCCCGAACATTCGACAAGACCAATGGCGGCTTTGGCGGCGCCCCGAAATTCCCACCATCGATGTCGCTCGAATTCCTTCTTCGTTACTGGAAGAGAACGGGCGACGAGTACGCGCTCGAGATCGTAAAATTTACCGCGCGGAAAATGGCTGAGGGCGGAATCTACGATCAGCTCGGCGGTGGCTTTCACCGGTACGCGGTCGACTCGATCTGGCTAGTGCCGCATTTTGAGAAGATGCTTTACGACAATGCCCAGCTTATTAGGATCTTCCTGCATCTTTATCAGATTTGTAGAAACAGTTCGGTCGGCCACTCGGACGCAGATGCAGAATTCTTCAAGCGGATGGCGATCGAGACTCTGGATTATGTTCGTCGGGAAATGCTGGATGCGTCAGGGGGATTTTACTCCTCCCAAGATGCCGACAGCGAGGGTGTGGAAGGCAAATTCTTTGTCTGGACTCCGGCGGAAGTCGAGTTGGTTCTTGGTGCGGAGGGCGCTGCGATCTTCAATTTCTTTTACGACGTTTCCGCGGAAGGCAACTTCGAAGAGAAGAACATTCTCAACGTCCGCCACACGGTTACCTCCGCGGCTGCGACCTTGAAGATCGATGAGGTGCGCCTCGCTCACGTACTCGACGGTGCTCGGACGAAATTATTCGCGGAGCGCGAAAAGCGGATCAAGCCGTTTCGTGACGAAAAGATCTTAACGGCATGGAACGGTCTTATGCTCGCCGCTTTTGCGGAAGCTGCAGCGATCCTCGACAGCAAAGAGTATCTCGATGTCGCAAAACGAAACGCTGATTTCCTGCTGAAGTCGCTGCAGAAAGATGGTCGGCTGCTGCGGACATGGAAAGACGGACAGTCGAAATTAAATGCGTATATCGAAGATCATGCAAACCTCGCTGATGGTTTGATCGAGCTTTACCAGGCGTCGGGAGAGATCAATTATCTATCGGAAGCGAAACGTCTCGCAGATCGGATGATCACGGAGTTTTGGGATGAGGAGAGCGGCGGATTTTTCTTTACTTCTGCGGACCATGAAGAATTGATCGTGCGTAATAAGGATTTTTACGACAACGCAACTCCGGCAGGAAACTCAGCGGCAGCTGATGTAATGCTGCGTCTTGCCAAATATTACGGTGACGAAAAGTATGAACGTTTTGCAGCGACCGTATTGCGTCTGATCGCCCCGCAAATAAAACGGCATTCGCAGGGATTTGGTCGTGCTCTTTCGGCGATGGAGTTTCACTTGTCAGCTGTGAAAGAAGTCGTTGTCATTGGTGAGCGGGGGAATGAGCTGGAGAGGGAAGTGATGCAACAGTATCTTCCATCGGCAATAGCTGCGTTTGCCGTCGCCCCGACTGACGGAACCTTTCCGCTCTTGACCGACCGCACACAGATAGATGGAAAGCCTACGGCGTACGTTTGTGAAAATTTTGTCTGTCAGCGACCCGTTGCCGACCTCGACGAACTGCGTAAGTTGCTCGACTCGAGTTCTTCCTGACCTAGAACGTTCACTCCAAAAGAAAAAGGCGTCGTCCGAAGACGACGCCTTGATTCTTCTAAATAATCAAGCAGCCTTGATTACGGTTTTGCGTTTGAGTTCATCATGCCATTCGAATTCATGGGTTTCATGTTCGAATTCATCGCGGTGGTTGTGGTGCTGGTATTCGTAGCTCCGGTAGCACCGTTGACCTGTGTATTGGTCGTGGTGGTAATCGTGGTGTTGGCATTGGAGTTCATTGCCATGTTTGTATTTCTCGTAGCGTTGGTCGCCGTGTTGTTGCTTGCTGCGTCGCCGCAAGCCATACCTAAAGCGCCGAGCGCTAAAAGGGTTGAAAGTGCAATAATTTTTCTCATTTCTAAGTGGACTCTCCTGTCTTTCTCAAAGAATATAACTACTTATTTTTACTTGCTACCGCCTTGTGAGCGGCATTGCTCCAGAACTGTCAAATTTTGGAACAATCGACAATATAGTCATCCGGCATACATTAGTCAACCCCCCTATAGGCTAAACATACGATTTATTCGAGATAATCTTAGGGTCTGAAACCGTGAAATCAGGTTAGCAAGGTAAACCCGCGCCTGACTTTAGTTCGTCATCGAGCACAAAGACACCTGACTCCAGAGGAGCGAGGTGCCTATTGTATCTAACTGCAAAATAGCGACTACGGACGGTTGGTGCCCATACGGTTTGCTCCCATACGGTTTGCGTTGGAGTTCATGTTCGAATTCATGGGCATCGGACGCATGTTCGAATTAGCGTTCATGTTCGTATTTGTAGCCGTAGGCGTGCTGGTCGCCATTGGCATCGGTGATGACACGTTCATGCGATTCATGTTCATGTTGCTGTTATTAACGGTATTGTTTGCTGCGCCTCCGCACGCCATTCCAAGCGCGCCAAGTGCGACAACTGCTGTTAGTGCAATTTTTTTCATAATCCTCTATTGATCTCCTGTCTTCTCAAGTCTCGAAATAACCTTCGACCGCTGCTGCCAATCAGCCGCGTCTTGCTCCATCTCAAAGATGTTTAGAACAAACGCCACTATAAGTATCCCTTCGTTTAGAAGTCAACCTAAAATTACGTCGAAATCGCTTTGTTGCATACATATTTTCATCAAGTGTAACCTGGATTACCGAGCATCAAACGGCGGCGCCTCGGATGGCTGATTAACTTGTTGACTAGCCCGTTCTCAAAACGGTATCTTGACCTTGGAAGTTGATGTTCAAGACGTCGTTTCCACCATCGATATCCCACACTCCATCCTTGCCGTTCGTTATGTATCTCGATAACAATTCTGAGGAAAATTTCAATGGCCGTCTTACCACAAGGCAGATAGCGCTGGGTGTCTTCGGCTTGCTGGCACCAGTGCTAACATTTTTTCTTGCGGTATCGAGTTTCCCTGACTGGGTCAAGATAATGGTGCTCGTCGTTCTTGCGTTCGGCTATTCTCTAATTTGTTTCTGGGCATTCATCCGCTCAAATCCTGACTCGGCTCGACCGAAGAACCCCGCTTCGTCAGACACGCATGCAATCGAGGACAATCTAAAGGCGATCGGAGAAGCGAGCGAATTTTTTGGTTCCAGCCTCAAGCCGGCCGACCTCTTCCGCCTCGTGTCGAATCGGGTCGCTGAGGTTTTTCCATTCGTAAACAGCGCTCTTTTCATCGCGTCCGAATCCGACGATGCCATCGTTATCGCTCAAGCGGCAGGTCCGAATAACACGTCACTTCTACAGGTCAGGCTGTCTCTTGATCGGGGCTTGGCGAGCATGGCATGGGTTAGCCGTGAGATAGAGTTGGACGTTGACCTAAAACTGGAACGTGCGGCGATGCCCGCTGATGCGATCGTCGATATCAGATCGGCAGCGGCAATTCCTCTTTTGCACGAGGACAAAGTTTTTGCAGTTCTTGTTCTTTATACCGAAGGAGAACTTGAACCTGATCCGAGTTTGCAGGACTTGCTCAAAGCGATCGGTGATCGCGTCGGACCTCTATTTTTAAGTTCGATGTCGTCAGAGCGTTCAATGTCGAACGCGTTGACGGATACCCTGACACGTCTTCCGAACGAGCGGGCGTTCTACCTCATACTTGAAAATCAGCTAGCTGAATCACATCGCTTTCGATCGGAACGACCTCTGACTATATTGGCTATCGATATAAAGAACTTCGCCGAGGTAAACCAGAGCTTCGGATTTACGGTCGGCGACCGGATCCTCGCTTTTACGGCAGAAAATGTCGCGTCACAATTGCGGAAGATGGATTTCTTATCCAGGTCGGCGAATGATGAGTTTCTTGTCATTCTTCCGACGGCCTCGCAAAAAGTTGCTGACGAGATCATCCAACGCGTACGTCAGCGATTCACCGAGGAGATCTTTAGCGTATCCGAGACCGAAGATATAAAGGTCTGGCTGAACTTCGGCTGGGCGACTTTTTGGCAGGATGGCGAGACGGCGGAACAGCTACTACAAAACGCCCGAATTCGTAAACAGCAAGCAAAGGCTGAGGAGCCGGCAAAGGTCCTGTGGTTTCCAAAGGAATACGTTAATTAGTGAATAGTGAAAAGTGAATAGTTAATCGTTAATAGTTAATCGTGGATCGGGACTTGGCTCCTCCCCATATGCCTCTTGTGCAGAGCAGACTACAGAGAAAGTGTACCGATTAACTATTAACGATTAACTATTAACGATTAACGATCAACTATTCACCATTCACAATTCACTATTTACGAATTACTATTCCTGAATGGCGAACATAACTTTTTACGGCGGCGTTGGGACTGTCACGGGATCAAAGTACTTACTTGAAAATAATGGACGAAGCGTTCTCGTTGATTGCGGACTATTCCAGGGACCGCGAGAGCTGCGCGAACGTAACTGGAACGATCCTCAGTTTGATCCCCGATCGATCGACGCGGTCATCATTACGCACGCTCATATCGATCACACGGGCTGGCTGCCCCGACTTGTAAAGCTTGGCTTCAACGGTCCGGTGTTTACGTCGAAGGCGACCGCCGATCTTCTTAAAATCCTTCTACCTGACTCGGCACGCCTTCAGGAAGAGGACGCCGACTACAGAAATCGACACAAGTTAACGAGTCACTCCCCGGCTCTCCCGCTTTACGACGAAAAAGACGCTCTCGCTGCGCTCGACCTGCTGCACCCGATCGCCAATGACGGAAGCTCGGCTGACGTCGCACCGGGGTTTACCGCGAGCTTTCTCGTGGCGGGTCATATCATCGGCGCGAGTTTGGTGCTGGTTGAAATGTCAGGCGCTCGTGGCACGGACTCTATTCGATTTCTCTTCTCCGGCGATCTTGGACATTACGACCAGCCGATCGTAAAGGATCCCGCCGCTCCCCCCGAATGCGATTATCTAATGGTCGAGTCGACGTACGGGAATCGCCTCCATGGCGATGTCTCGTCCGATGACCAGATGGCGCGAATTATCAACGAAGCGGCGGAGCGTAACGCCCCGATTCTAATACCCGCGTTCGCGGTCGGCAGAACGCAGGAAGTCCTATATCTCATCCGGCAGCTTGAGGACGAGAAGCGGATTCCAATTCTTCCTGTCATCGTTGATTCGCCGATGGCCGCCAAGGCGACACAAGTGTACGGCAAATGGCACGAAGAACATGACGAAGAGTACGCGTCGATCGTAAGTCAAAAGCAGCATCCGCTGCGAACGCATTCGATGACTACCGCATCGAGTCGCGACGAATCCAAGCGACTCAACGACATGAAAGGCCCGCGGATAATTATTTCAGCGTCGGGCATGTTGACGGGTGGTCGAGTTCTCCATCATGCCGTACGTGTATTGCCGGACGAGGATGCGACGATCGTCTTCGTGGGTTATCAAGCGGCGGGCACCGTCGGCCGCAGGATTCAGGACGGCGAGAGGGAAGTGCGGATCATGAAACATTGGGTACAGGTACGTTGCCATGTTGAGAAAGTCGAGGGCTTCTCCGCACATGCAGATTGGAAGGCAGTACTCCGCTGGCTTGAAGGTTTGCCGGGGGCTCCGAAAACCGTTTTCACCACGCACGGGGAACCCGATGCGGCAGCCGCAATGGCTCAACATATTCGTGATCGGTTTGGCTGGAACGTGGTCGTGCCGGAGTACGAGCAGACGACCGAGTTAACGTAACATTCGAAATTTGTTCGGGACAAAATGAAGAACCTATCCGTGCTCGTAATTACTCTAGTTTTTTCGCTCGCCACATCGGGACAAACCGCGGCGACGAAACTGTCCGAGTTAGGATGGCTTGCAGGCTGTTGGGAAATGAACGCCAAGAACAAAAACCTGGTCATCAACGAACAGTGGATGAAGCCGGCAGGCGGGATGATGGTCGGTTCAGGCCGGACCGTCAAAAGCGGCAAGGTAGCGGATTACGAATTCCTGCGAATCGTAGAAGAGGCGGACGGGATCTTTTACGTGTCAAAGCCGACGGGTAACAAATATGAAACGAGATTTAAGCTGACGAAAGTGTCCCCAACGGAGCTGCTGTTCGACAACCCTACCCACGACTTCCCGCAAAGGATAATTTACAAACTGGCGGGCGACAGACTTACCGCGCGGATCGAAGGGTCGATGAACGGCAAGTCAAGCGGGATAGACTTTCCATACGTCCGCACAAAATGCGAGTAACGGTTACTCGTACCGCAGACATTCGATCGGATCCATCTTCGCAGCCTTTCGCGCCGGAAGAACACCGAATACAAGTCCAATACCGATCGACACCCCGAGCGAGAGGAGTATCATCCAGAGTTCAACCGTTGCAGGTATCGTCGGGATGAGCAGCATAACCAGATTGCTGATCCCAACGGCCACCACGATGCCGATAACTCCACCGATAGCAGTTAGCGTCATGGCCTCGAGCAGAAACTGAAATACGATCGCACTACGAGTCGCGCCTATTGCTTTGCGGATACCGATCTCCTTTGTACGCTCGGTAACCGAAACTAGCATTATGTTCATGACGCCTATCCCGCCGACCAGCAAGCCAAGCATCGATATCGCGATCGCCGCTGCTCCGACGCCGCCGATGATCGAGTCGAATTGAGAAATAAATGCCTCGGGCGTTTTGATGTCGAAGTCATTCTTGTCTCCGAATTTTACGTCACGACGCTGACGAAGAACAGATTCGATCTCCGCAACCGTGTCGTCCAAGCGATCCGGTTTGCCCTGCACGATAAAAAGAGCAAAATCGCGAAGCGGTGCTACTTTTCGTGAGGTTCGGTAAGGCATGAACACTTTCTGATCTTCTTCATTCTCGCCGAAAAATCCTGACTTACGCTTTTCAACTACACCGACGATCTCCCAGGTGTCACCGTTCATGCGAACGACCTTCCCGATCGGCGATTCATCCGGGTTTGGGAATAGAGCTTCTCGGGCGCTCACTCCGATGACGATCACGTTTCGCCTCTGCAGGTTGTCGGCCTCGTTTAGCCATCTCCCCTCGCGTATGCCGAGATTGACGATGCGGTCGTAGTTTGTCGTAACGCCGTCCACGCTTGCCCATCGATAATTGCGATCCTCGTATTTCATGTTGTCGTCGAAACTTGGACCGAAGTTGCCGATACCGGGATTGATCAGAGTGATGTCTTCGATAGTTGTCGACTGATTGATGATCGCCTCGGCGTCAGCATCCGTCAGTGCCTTGCGGTTTCGTTCGTCGCGGTTCGACGGGCCGCCTCCTATCGATAGATGAAACACGTAGATATTGTTTGTGCCGTATTCTTCGACGATCGAGACAATGCTCTGGCGCATTCCAGTCAAGATGGACGCAACCACAACCGCGGTAATGATGCCGACAACAATGCCGAGAATCGTCAGCCCGGAGCGGAACTTGTTCCCCATGATACTGTCGATCGCCATTTTGACGACCTCGACCGGTAATGATGTCGATAACTTCATAAATCGTTAATCGTTAATCGTGAATCGTGAATAGTGAACGGAAAAATCTTTCTTACGATTAACGATTAACTATTCACGATTAACCTTCTTCTACGTCTGTGTCAGCGCCACGATCGGGTCGAGCCGGGCGGCTTTCCATGCTGGATACAGACCCGCAACTATTCCAATGATGCTCGACACGGCGATCGAGACGAATATGTAGAACAATTCGATCGTCATTGTGATACCGAGAAGCGCACCGACGAGTTGGGTCGCACCCATCGCCAGGAACAATCCCAGAATTCCTCCGACTAGGCAGAGTGCGGCCGATTCGATCAGGAACTGCAGCAAGATCTGTTTTCGGGTCGCGCCCAGAGCCTTCCTTAAACCGACTTCGAAGGTTCTCTCGGTGACCGAGACGAGCATGATGTTCATTACAACTATCCCGCCGACGACGAGGATGATCATCGTGATCGGCAGTACGACCGCAGCGATCGCACCCGTGATCTCATCCATCGTCGAATTGAACTCGTCGACGTTTACGACCCCGAACGTATCGTCTTCGCTGCCAATCAGCTGGCGACGGTTGCGTAAGAGTTGGCGAGCTTCTTCGATAGCAGGCTTCAGATTGTCCGAGTTCGCAGTTTTTCCATGAAGCTGGATACCGCCGGTCCGATTGAATAACTGACCCGCCACCGTTATCGGGATGTAAACATGCCTGTCCTGAGATTCACCAAAAAATGAGCCACGTTTTTCTTCCACGCCGATTATTCGCAGCGGAGCGCCGCGAACCTTGATCTCCTTATCGATCGGCGATTCGTTCGGGAAGAATTTCTCTTT
>JBKJOR010000242.1:0-12915 GCA_046595575.1 Pyrinomonadaceae bacterium
GGAGTGAGCAAGCCGCACCCGCAATCGTTCCTTCTCTTGCCGTCGCCGACGCATTTAGCGGTAACCGGGCTTTCTCGCCCGATAAGATGGCGGCTCTGATCTCCTATATCGCCGGACGCAGCTCGGAGTTATATAAGACGAAGCTCAATAAGCTTCTCTTTTACGCAGATTTCGTTAATTACTACCTACACGGGCATTCGATATCGGGATCGCGTTACGTTCACTTGCCCTACGGACCGGTGCCTGACGCATACGAGGATACGCTCGAGGCCTTGCACCACTACGGAATCATTGAAATGTCAAAGATTGGTGCTGCCGACCTAGTTGAAGCCGGCGACTCGCGAGCCGATGGGCTGTTAGCGGGCCCGGAACAGACGGCCGTCGACTGGGTTCTAGCGACGTTTGGGACGATGTCTGCCGGCGAGATCAGCGATGTCTCGCATAGAGAAAAGGCGTACCGAAACACCCGGATGGGCGAAGAGATCGCGTACGAATATGCGAAATTCTTTGTAAAATTGCCGTCCAAAACTAGTTAAAAGAACGACCTGAAAACTTCCGAAAAAGTTATTGACTTTGACGCGAATGCTCAGGTACTATTGTCGAACTAAGAACGTTTTTTAGTAGCCAAAAAAGGGAACGGTTTGCCCCGTTTCCGTGCCTATTAGTCGCCTTAAGGTCAAATCCGGCTCGGAAAGTACCCTTGGGAACAACGGTTGGTAGGAACACTCGTGAGGGTCATGTCGGCGCAATGCTCTTGACTCGAAATAGGGTAGAAATAAGATGAACAGGCCTGTCACCTTAGCCGGAGCAGGCCTTTTCATTTTAAATGCGAGAACCGATGATGAAACGACTATTAATATCGATTTTATTCGCTACAGTTACCGTCTCGGTGGTGTGCGCTCAAGACTCGGCGCGAGGTCGGACCGAACTAACCCGCTTGCTCGAAGAATTTCTGATCGGAGCCGGGCGCAACGACCCCGACATGCACGATCGATTCTGGGCGGACGACCTGATCTATACGCGTGCGATCGGCCAGCGGATCGGCAAAGCCGAACTGATGAAGGGTGTTCGCTCGGCAAAACCGCCAACGCCGGGGGATCCGGTGACTGTTTATTCGGCCGAAGACGTCCGGGTTCAGCAATATGGCAATGCCGCCGTCGTTGCTTTCCGGCTCGTGGGAACTACGGTCAAAGACGGCAAGACTCAAGTTTCGAGATTCCTCAACACCGGAACTTTTGTGAGACGGAACCGGAAATGGCGAGCTGTCGCGTGGCAGGCTACCGCGATTCCCAATTCGTAAGTCGGTCGATCCAATAATATTTTTACCGACATCTGCAAGATTCGAGCGGGCCGACGTTCTTGCACGGTGATCAGTTCGTATGGATGGCGATTCCCGAGCGTAAATCGTTCAATGCCTGACGTGCGTTACGGTCACAAACTGTAAGAATGTGCGGGGTTGGGCAAAGGCTGCGTCCGACTGAAAGAACCGCAGGGTCCGCAGCCGTTCGTCACGCCTCGGAAAAGGGGCTGACAAGGGAAAACATGAATATAAATACATTGAGAAGATCAGTCCTGCTGGTAGTTTTAGCAGCCGGAATCGTAGCCTTGGGCGCATGCAGCAACACGCCTGAAGTAAAACCATCTGCGTCACCGACGCCCGTTCCGGTTGCGTCGACAAGTCCCGTTGGATCGCCCGCGGCCTCGCCGCCCACGAGTACCGTCGGAAGCACTGGTGTTAGCAAAGTCGACGCCCTCGTCGGCCGTTGGCCAGGGGTTGAAGGAACATATGTGAACATAAGTAAAAAGGGAGACAAATATTCGATCGACATCGCAAATCTCGACGGCCCGAAAACTTTTGAGGGTACGGCAAAAGGCGACGCGATCGAATTCGTGCGTAACGGAAAAACCGAGACGATCAAGGCGGCCTCGGGTGCGGAGACGGGCATGAAGGGATTTGAAAAAGAGACCAACTGCGTCGTCGTAACAAAGGGTAGCGAAGGATTCTGTAAGAAATAAGATCCGGACGTATCTGGAGAGGCCGCTGGGAAGTAGATTTCCAGCGGCCTTTTTTTCCTGCATTCGAGCGGATTCGGCAGATCTCAGGCTGGTACGCTCATCCAGACATTCGGACTTTTTGGAGACTTTCCGACTCCGAGCGCGTTTGTGCCCTGATAGCCTTTCGACCGAGCCGGGGGATCAAATCCTAGTGAAGAGCAAAGGCCGTATTTTGAGAATCGCTCGGTTTTCCTCAATGTAGAGCCTATCTATCGCAGCAGCGTTGCGACCCACTCATTCTTAGGCCGTAACTGAAAAGCCAACCCGAACCGACGAGGCGTTAGGAACCGCGAATTATCCTTTACGTTTTATGGGTTTCGTCATAAAATTCTCGGGTGTTCATGCAACTTGTTTCCGGAGGTGGCTCATCATAGACGCGGATAAAGTTTTAGAACGCGGTAGTTTTCCAGGAGTGACTATGGACTCAAGCACGGCGGCCATCGAACCGGAAGCCGCATTTGCTTTCGAGGATGCATCCGAGCTTCCTCTTCTTCAAGCGCCCGCATCGCAGGTCTTACCTCTAAAGGCAGTTCCCGTAGTTGATCCGAGTCTGTCGGATTTTGCGTTATGCCAACTCGCCTCCGGCGGAAACCTCGCCGCTTTTGAGATCATCTATCAGCGATACCACCGCCGAACGTACAGCCTCACGATGAGGATGACGAATAACACCTCGGAGGCGGAGGACCTGACGCAGGAAGTTTTTATTCAGTTGTTTCGTAAGGCAGGCAGTTTTCGGGGTGATTCGGCTTTCTCGACCTGGCTTCACCGTTTGACGGTAAACCAGGTACTGATGCATTTTCGGCGGAGAAGCGTCAAGAACGAGAAAGTATCGGACGACGGCGAAATGCCTGAGCAAACCGTTCATGGCACCGCCAATCCGAACAGGATGCCGGTCGTTGATCGGATAGCTCTCAAGAAAGCTATCGGTGAACTGCCTAACGGCTATCGGAGCGTATTTATTCTGCATGACATCGAAGGCTACGAGCACGAAGAGGTCGCCCGCATGATGGGTATCTCGGTTGGTACTTCGAAATCGCAGTTACATAAAGCGCGGCTCAAACTCCGCGGCTTGCTTATCAAGCAAAACGACTAATCAGGTTCAGAGAATGCTTCGGGCAGGTTGTGATGGAAAGAAGCAACCTGGGTTGTTGTGTGTCGGCCGCATGCGCGGCTAGAAATTAGCTTGCAAAGGCAACCCTTTCAATCACGAGCTAATCTATCTAGATTGAAAGCTAACAAGGTGGGATGTGACGTTAGGAGCCTGCCTCCTGTGATCTAACGATGAATTGCGAGGAATGTCAGCAAAATATTAGCGTGTTTCTGGATGGTGAGTTGGGCGAGGCCGCGGCTACCCCGATGCGCGATCATCTGATCGCGTGCTCAGTTTGCGCTAAGCTCTGCGAGGATTTCTCGGTTATCCTCGAATCCTGCCGGGAAAGCGTGCCCTCCGAAATAGTTCCGCCAAATTCTAAAGCCCTTTGGTGTCGGATAAACAATCTGATCGAGAGTGAGACCAAGCCCGAGCCCCGGTCCGAGGAACCACGACGAGGATTTTTATCCAGAGGTTGGAATCTAACATTCTCGCAGGCCAGCGCCGGAGTGTTGGCTGTCGCGTTGATCAGTTCCCTACTTACCGTTGTCGGCATTCGCAATTATCTTGAACCGCCTGGTGAGGATTTCACCTCGCGTTCGGATGCTTCGCAAACAACTTTGGAAAAGCTCTTGAGCAAGATCGGTATTGTAGAAACGCCGCACGAAGCACGCGAACGCCGGGTGAGCGAACAGCAGGCGGCGATCGCATACTGGACGCAGCGGGTAGGGGAACGTCGCGGCCGATGGGATTCAAGAATGCGCGACGCTTTCGATCGTAATCTCAATCTCATTGATGAATCGCTAACCGAGTACACGATCATGCTTCAGGCAAATCCGGATGACGATCTTACCGGCGAAATGATGGATGCGGTCCTGAATGATAAGATGGACCTTCTTCGCGAGTTTTCCGATCTCTAGTTTGGTTTCGATGAACCTTGTTTTGAATAATCGCTTTTGCACCTTCTCTGCGAAAACTACGATTCTTCTGTTGAGCGTAGTTTTTTTATTTGCGCCCTTCGAAGCGGCCGCGCAAAAGCGCTTTTCTAAAACATATGCGGCTGGGCGCGAAGTCAGGCTCACATTATATAACCGCTCGGGGACGGTTACCGTAGAAGGCTGGAATCGTCCGGAAGTGCAGGTCCAGGCATACTTGGAAGCACCGGCAGCAGCGATCAACCCAGAGGTTTTAGATGGCATAATTCGAATCAACATGGTGAAGGACAATTACGGCCGCGGCGACGTAGGAAGTGTCAACTTTACGATCCGTGTCCCGCATGACGCCGCTGTAGATATCGAAACCAAGGTCGGCAACCTTACGGTAAGCAGTGTTAGCGGAGCGCTGGTCCGTGCAAAGATCTCAAGCGACGGCGACATCACGCTTACGAACATCAGGGCCCGCTTCGTAACCGCAGAGAACGGTATCGGAAATATATTTTTCGATGGCGACATCCAGGCGAACGGCGCCTACCGGTTCACATCGATGCGCGGCGATATCAATCTCCGCGTACCGTTCAATTCTTCCTTCAAACTGATCGCCACGGCACCCTCCACGAGAAGCATAAATCTCGGATCCTTTGCGAGCAGCAATATGCGCTCGCTAGGTGACGGCCGACGCGTAACGGGCCAGTTCGGCGACGGAAACTCTTCGATCACGGTGACGAACCATCGCGGATCAATAGCCTTCCTCCGCCGTTAAACAAATATACATTGACGGCGACTGGTTCGTTTGCCTAAGATAAAGCTGGCCTTTCTAAACGCTCTGACCTTCCCGACCAAAACAATGAAACTCTTCAAAGTAATCCTTTTCGCATTGCTTCTTACGTCATTTTCTATTGCCTCTTTTGCTCAGACCAAGGCGCTACACAAGCGGACCACCACTAAGACCGATAAGTTCGATTTCGGTGTCGGCGGCACTCTCGCCATAACCGGCGCCCCGGTCGGTTCGATCCGCATTGAAGGATGGAAGAACCGTGAGATCGAGATCACCGCCGAGATCGAAGTTCAGGCAAACAGCGAGGCTGACCTTGTGAAACTTGGAGACATCACGACTTTCGTGCTTGAGGAGAGCTTAGGCCGGACGGGCATCATAAGCGTCGGCACCCATGATAAAAAGTACATGAAGAAGGTCGGGAAGAAATTCCCCAAAGAACTTCTCGCGATGCCGTTTCGGATCGACTATGTCATCAGGGTGCCGATGTATTGCGACATCCAAGTCGACGGCGGCCGCGGCGACCTGACCATCAGCGGTGTCGAAGGCGTCTTTAAGCTAAATTATCTGGAGACAAACGCCAAACTCGCTCTCGTCGGCGGCAGCACGATCGCGGTTTTCGGAAAAGGTTCTGTCGAGCTAGTGATACCAAAGTCTAGCTGGCGGGGGCGGCATGCGGATATCTCGCTCGCCTCAGGCGAGATGAATGTCCGATTACCGGGCGGGATAAATGCTGAATTGGACGCGACCATACTCCGAACCGGAAAAATCGAAAACGGATACGATGGTTTAAAACCGCGTGTTCGTCGAGAGGAGTTTACGGATAAGTCGATAGTCGCAAAATCCGGACTGGGCGGTATCCCGCTGAAGTTTACGGTTGGCGATGGAACGCTCAAGCTGAGTGTGTTCGGCGGTTAGCAAGCGTCGGATTTTGGAAATGAGTTTCGAAGGTGATAAGTTATTTTGGCTTATCACCTTTCTTTCTTTATGACGATCAAATCAGATTTTTGGCTTCGGCGTATGGCCGAAGAGCGGCAGATGATCGACCCGTTTCTACCGGAACTTCTTCGAGAAGTGAACGGCAATCGAATCATTTCGGCAGGAGCTTCCAGCTACGGGTATGACATGCGATTGGCAGACGACGGATTTCGCATTTTCTCTTCGGTATCCGGCGACGAGATAGATCCAAAGCGGTTCGATGAGGCGTCATCGCTTATCGAGCCGCCGCTCCGCACGGCCGATGACGGAGCGAAATATTATCTGTTGCCCGGCCACCACTACGGTCTTGGTGTAACAGTCGAGACATTTCGGATGCCCCGGAATGTCACCGGCATCGCTCTCGGGAAATCGACGTACGCGCGTGCCGGTCTGCTTGTAAACACAACGCCTCTCGAAGCCGGTTGGACCGGCCGACTTGTTGTCGAGATCGCTAACCTCGCGAACCTGCCGCTGCGCGTTTACGTGAACGAAGGGATCGGTCAGATCCTGTTTTTTGAATCCGACGAGGATTGCGCCGTCAGCTACGACGACCGCGGCGGAAAGTATCAGGGTCAGACGGGACTGACTTACGCTAAGGTCTAAGTTAGAAACTCCTTTTGAAAAGATACGACAACTTTATGAAGAAGGTGTGTCAGTTACTCCTTAACCCCGCTTTCTGAACAGCTATTTTTCGAATGAAGGTCTGGTAGCCGTTGTAGTTGATGTCGTCGTAGTAACCGGCATATCAGGGCGTTGCTCATCCACTGTTTATCCGCTAGAAAAGACAACATGGTTCGAAAGAATTCTTCACGCATTGTTCGGCGGTCGCTCCGATTGCAATACCAGATAGCCGCGATCGTTCACACCTTTTTTTTGATCAACTCATTCATACAGGCGCAGTCGGCCGTCGATTCACCACGCGTTCGCACGAGAGACATCGGATTGAAGATCGGCATTCTTCCGACCGGGCCGCTAAACACGATCACCGATGTCGCGGGTGTGTCCGTTGGACATACGACGGTAATACGAGGCGACAGCGTCCGAACCGGAGTTACGGCGATCATTCCGCACTCAGGCAATTTGTTTCAAGAGAAAGTTCCTGCCGCGGTGTTCGTTGGTAACGGCTTCGGCAAGCTGATGGGCTCGACGCAGGTCAGCGAACTCGGCGAGATCGAGACACCCATACTTCTTACGTCCACACTGAGCGTTCCGAAGGTCGGCGATTTCCTTTTGGATTACATGCTCGCCTTGCCCGGCAATGAAAATGTGCAATCGATAAACGCTCTCGTAGCGGAAACAAACGACGGCTTTCTCAATGACATCCGCGGTCGGCACATCGGACGGGACGATGTTTTCAACGCGTTAAGAAATGCAAAAGGTGGGTCGGTCGAGGAAGGCTCAGTCGGAGCCGGTACCGGAACAGTCGCGTTCGGATGGAAAGGCGGAATCGGAACTTCGTCGAGAAAACTTCCCTCTTCTCTCGGGGGCTATACAGTTGGCGTGCTGGTGCAGACGAACTTTGGCGGTGTGTTGGCGATCGACGGCGTACCCGTCGGTGTCGAGCTGGGAAAATATTATTTGAAGGATGCCGTGGGAAAGAACCACGCTGTCGGTGAAACGCTGACAACTCTACTTCGTAGTGAAGGCAGCTTTGATTCCGCCAATCCAAAATCCCGAATCCAAAATCCAAAATCGGCTGATGGTTCGATCATTATCGTCATCGCCACCGATGCACCGCTCGATCACCGTCAACTCAATCGCATTGCAGCTCGGGCCATGTCGGGACTTGCGAGAACCGGCTCGTCGATGACAAACGGCAGCGGCGATTACGCGATCGCGTTCTCGACGGCGAACAAGGTCAATGCGTCAGAGAAAGTTCGCAGCGTGCAGGTTCTAGGGAACGATTCGATGTCGCCTTTGTTTCAGGCCGTGATCGAGGCGACTGAGGAAGCGATCTACAACTCCATGTTTAAGGCGACAACCATGACTGGCAAGGAAAAGCGAACTATCGAAGCGTTGCCAATCGATCGCGTACGGGAGATCTTGAGAAAATATGGGAGGCTGAAATAGCTTCGCAGCCGCAATTAAATTTTTATTATTAATATGCTTTCAATTGAGAATTACATCGGCGGGGAATTGGTCAGATCTGCATCGGGTGAGTACCTCGACAATGTCGAGCCGGCTACCGGTGAGGTCTATTCACTGATCCCGGATTCGGACGATCGCGATGTCAATCTTGCAGTCGATGCGGCGCGAGCCGCGTTTCCGTCCTGGTCCAAGACTTCACCGGAGGCAAGATTCGAAATTCTAATGCGACTCGTATCGTTTATCGAACGCGACGCCGAAGAACTGGCGCGTGCGGAAAGCATCGATAATGGGAAACCCTTGTCGCTCGCGCGGGCGATGGACATTCCGAGGGCCGCGGCGAACTTTCGATTTTACGCGACGGCAGCGATGCACACAGCGAACGAATCGCATGAAACGGTGGGCCATGCGATCAACTACACGCTGCGTCAGCCGCTCGGAGTGGTCGGCTGTATATCGCCCTGGAATCTGCCGCTGTATCTTTTTACATGGAAGATCGCACCGGCGATCGCGGCGGGATGTACGGTTGTAGCGAAGCCTAGTGAGGTCACACCGATGACGGCTTACCTTTTGTCGAAGCTGTGTATGGAAGCGGGTGTGCCTGCCGGAGTTTTGAATATCGTTCATGGCCTCGGCCCGAAAGTCGGAGCGTCGATCGTCGCGCACCGTGACGTGAAAGCGATATCGTTCACCGGCGGAACAAAGACCGGCGTAGAGATCGCCCGGACCGCCGCTCCGATGTTTAAGAAACTATCGCTCGAGCTCGGCGGCAAGAATCCGAATATCATTTTCGCCGACTGCAACTACGACGAGATGCTAGAGACCACCGTTCGTTCTTCGTTCGCGAACCAGGGCCAGATCTGTCTCTGCGGTTCGCGGATATTTGTCGAGCGACCGATCTATGAAAGGTTCACAAATGATCTCGTCTCGCGAGCCACGGAGATGACAATCGGCGATCCACTGGAAGAAAGCTCACAGATCGGTGCTCTCGTCTCGCGTACGCACATGGAAAAGATCCTGTCGTATATCGAGTTGGCGAAAGAGGAAGGCGGAACTGTCCTTTGCGGCGGTAAACGGGTCGATCTCCACGGCCGGTGTTCGGGCGGTTATTTCATGGAGCCGACCGTGATCGAGGGCCTACCGCACGACTGTCGCACGAACCAGGAAGAGATATTTGGACCCGTAGTTTCAGTTATGCCTTTCGATACCGAAGATGAAGTGCTGACCTACGCCAACTCGGTACGCTACGGATTGTCAGCTACCGTATGGACGGAAAATCTCTCACGCGCCCATCGTGTTTCCGCGGCGCTTGAGGCCGGAGTTGTCTGGGTGAACTGCTGGCTCCTCCGCGATCTGCGCACGCCATTCGGCGGTGTAAAAGACAGCGGCATCGGCCGCGAAGGCGGATTCGAAGCACTGAAGTTTTTTATGGAAGAGAAGAATGTTTGTGTGAAGATTTAGGGCGGGGTCAGTACCACCTGCGTTAGCGGGTGGTGGAGCGCCGGCAGCAAGACAAACGTAAAGTGTACTGGAACGATAACGAAACCCCACTCGGCTATCTGATTACGATCCGCACGTACGGCACGTGGCTTCCGGGCGATGAGCGCGGATCGATCGACAGCCACCACAACACATACCGCGGGCCCCGACTGCCCCCGAATGCAGGTTTAGAACTCCCGAGTCGAAACAAATTGAAGAGCGAACCTCTGATTTTTAACGGCATCCAAAGGACGGCGGTTTACGAATCGGTCTCGAAAGTCTGTGAGCATCGCAGCTGGCTGCTGCGAGCAATTAACGTAAGGACGAATCATGCTCATACTATCGTGTCGATAGGTGCCGGGAAGTCATCAAGTGCATTGAATGCCTTCAAAGCATACGGAACTCGAAAACTGCGCGAGCGCGGCTTATGGTCATTCGATCACTCGCTTTGGCCAGACAAGGACAGTGATCGGTGGCTGTGGACTGAAGTTAGCCCAGTGAACGCGCGTAACTATGTGATCAGCGGACAGGGGTCACGATCTTAGAGACTTTGATAACTGGGGGGAAGGAGCAGGGAAAATGTAATTGATAAAAGGGCCCGCGCCGCACCACCCGCTAACGCAGGTGGTACTAACCTGAACGGCCAGCTTCGTATGTTTACCATGAAAATATTTGTATCACTCGTACTATTGTCAGTCGCGATCACCACCGGCTTTACCCAGACCAAACCTCCAACCGAATCGGCGATGGACCGGTTTCTTCGGTACGTCAAGATCGATACGCAGTCGGCAGAGGATGCCGGGAAATACCCGAGCACGGAGAAACAACTGGTGCTCGCGCGGTTGCTTGAGACGGAACTGAAGGCGCTCGGCGTGCAAAAGGTGAGGATCAGTGAGGAAGGGATAGTCTATGGAATGGTTCCGGGGAACCTGGCTGACAATTCCAAAGTGCCTACGATCGGTTTCATCGCTCACATGGACACGTCGCCGGCGGTATCGGGGGCCAACGTCAACGCGATCATTCACAAGAACTATCAGGGCGGCGACATCGTTCTTCCAAACGACAAAACCCAGGTCATCACCGTTGCACAGAATCCGGATCTAAAGAACCTGATCGGCGACGACATCATCACTGCCGACGGCACTACGCTTCTCGGATCCGATGACAAATCGGGCATCGCAGAATTGATGACAATGATCGACATTCTGAAACAGAATCCGACCATCAAGCATGGCAACATCGCGATCGCCTTTACGCCCGACGAAGAGGTTGGCGGACCAATGGATAAGTTCGATATCAAAGGCTGGGGCGCTAAGTTCGCTTACACGGTCGACGGCGAGCAGCTCGGCGACATCTCGAACGAGACGTGGTCGGCTCGTACCGCGACAGTTACATTCGGCGGTAAATCTACGCATCCGGGAACGGCGAAGGGCATCATGATCAACTCGTCGTACGCAGCGGGAGATTTTCTCTCGCGATTCCCGGAGATGATCCCAAACCGACCCGAAACTACCGCGGGTCGGGAAGGGTTTATTCACCCGTACTCCACGACGATGTCTGAAGAGACTTCTACTATCAAGATCCTGCTACGGAACTTCGATATCAACGGACTTGTCGCACAGGAAGAGGCGGTCAAGAAGGTGATCGCGGAGACCCAAAAGAAATATCCGAACGTGAAGATTGATTACAAAAGCGAGCTTGGATATCTGAACATGAAAGAGGTGCTCAAAGATTTCCCTCAGCTCACCGACTACGCTATCGAGGCTGCTAAACGGGCCGGCATTGCCGCGTCGCTCCGTCCGATCCGCGGGGGAACGGACGGCTCACGTCTTACCGCGCTGGGATTGCCGACGCCGAACTTGTTCACGGGAGGACATAATTTCCACGGCAAGCTCGAATTTAATTCGCGGAAAGGCCTTGAAAAATCTACCGAGACCTTGGTCAACCTGGTGCAGGTCTGGGTCGAGAAAGGCGGAAAGTAATGCAGCAGTTTCAGTAAATACCAGCGACCGCGAAAGCGTTCGAGCAAGACCGCCTACTGGTCGCCCATAAAATCCAAATCTATCAGTGCGGCTAGACGCCGACCGGTGTTTCAAGATCCTGCAGAAGCGACGAATCTTACTTTGAGTAGAGATTCGGGAATTTCTGTTTGAGCGCCGCGAGCTTAGGTAGATCGTGAGCGACGATGTACGGGTCCTTGGGATTTTTCACCAGATAATCCTGGTGATAATCTTCGGCTTCAAAGAATTCGACGAGCGGCCCTGTCTCGGTCACGATCGGCTTTGAAAATGCCCTTGAAGTCTCGAGAGCCTTTATAAACACTTTGACCGCCGTCTTTTGCTTCTCATCAGCATAAAAAATGGCCGAGCGATATTGCTCCCCGACGTCAGGCCCCTGGCGATCCAATTCCGTGGGATCGTGAGCGACCGCGAAAAAAACGTAGAGAAGTTGTTCGTAGGTAATCTTAGCCGGATCGAAGCGGACCTCGACGACTTCGGCATGCTTTGTCTCGCCGCCACTGACGTCCCGGTAGTTCGCGGTTTCCTTTGCACCACCGGCATAACCAGAGCGAACACCGACCACGCCTTTGACATGCTCAAACACAGCTTCGACGCCCCAGAAACAACCGCCTGCAAAGATGGCTTTTTGCTCAGCAGCAAAAGTGGCCGATGCGACGGCCGTCGAGAATATGACGGTGCCAAAAAACCGAATGAAAATATTTCTCATAATTCCCCGATTCCTTTTCCAATCATTGTATTCGATAATAACGCAGAACCCGTTTCAAAAATCTTATGTCCGACGCATTCGATTCAAACCGAGCTCCGGAGCCAGTTGGCTTGTACCCCCATGCACGACGGGTAGGCAATCTGCTGTTTTTATCGGGTGTAGGGCCGCGGCAACGAGGTAATAAGAATATCCCGGGTGTTGAGCTCGACGAAAGCGGAACGATCGTGAGCTACGACATCGAAGCGCAGTGCAAATCGGTATTCAGCAACGTTCGGTACATTCTAGAAGATGCTGGTTCTTCGTGGCAGAACATAGTTGATGTGACCGTATATCTGACGAACATGAAGGACGACTTCGCTGCCTACAATCGGTTGTACGCCGAGCATTTCGCCGATAATCGGCCGTGCAGAACTACGGTCGAGATCAACGCGCTGCCAACGCCGATCGCGATCGAGCTGAAGGTGATTGCGACCATCGATATTGATCCATGAGTTCTTTCCGTAGTTACATGGTCTGCAGTCGTCGGGACGCTCGGTGGTCAGCCGCGTAGGTCTTTGACGGAAAGCTCTATATGACGGGCGGAAAATATTCGATCACTGAGAACGGTCTGATCACATTTATTTACAGCAATGATGTTTGGGTAATGGAAAAGAAATAGGAGATAACAATGCAAGCAGCCGGAACGAGAGCAATAGCAGCGCGCGGTTACGCGACGCAGGGGCCCGAAGCGAAGTTCGAGCCATTTGAGTTTACGCGGAGAGAGGTCGGGCCGAGGGACGTACTCATCGACA
>JBKJOR010000049.1:0-4146 GCA_046595575.1 Pyrinomonadaceae bacterium
AGTATCGTGAAGCTGACGAATGGATCGGAAGCGTTATCAATCAGCTTGATTCAAGCCGCGCTTATTCAGTTCGCGAATTCTTGCTTTTGATGGGACGCGAACTGGCCGAAATCGCTCACGAGGACGGAATAATGACCTCGTCCTTTAAGGCTCGAATACCTGTCTTCTGCCCCGACCTTCTTAGCACTGAGTTATCGGTCGGTATCGCACGGGCCCGTTTCGAGAAGAAATCGCAGTTTACCTTCGATACTACAGCGGACACGATGGAGATGATGCAAATCGCGCAAAAAACGCGTAATTCTGGTGTAATTACTCTCGGCAGCACATGCAGTCAAAACATGCTTCACATGGCCGACATCTCATCGTATATGCTTCGTAACGCCGCTCGCGGTCACAAATACGCAGTGTCGATCACGACCGACACGGTGCCGCTCGATATTCGAACGCCCTCGTATGCGGGCAACCACACGGCCGTCTTTGGCAAACTGTTGCGGGGAGCGACGACTGCATTCGTACCGAGCGATCCTTCGATAGCGCTTCCTATGATCATCACTGCCCTTTCTCAAACCGCCGCGAAATTCATGAAAGGACGTAAGCGGCCCAACTTCAGTTTCGCTGGAAAGGATATGACGATCGACGTCCCGTAAGAATTTGCGATTTTCAATTTTCGTTCGGTCTCGGCGAGTGGAGATCGCAAATCGTAAATCGCAGATTGAAAATTCCATGAGCGAATCAGATTCCCTTCCAATGAATTTCGGCGGCATCGACGAGGCAGAATACTCCTCGTTCGATCCCGCCCGTATTGTCGTTTGGCCGGTCTCGTATGAGGGAACGGTTTCTTACGGAACCGGGACCGGGGCGGGGGCGATGGCCATTGTCGAGGCGTCGCGCAACATGGAGCTTTACGAAGAGGAAACGCAATCAGAGGTTTACAAGCTCGGTATCCATACCCTCGACGAGTTTGAGGCGCGAGACACGCCGGAAGGCATGATGACGGCGTTATACGATCGAACGCGGCAGCTACTCGAATCCGAAAAATTTATCTGCATGCTGGGCGGCGAGCATTCGATCTCAGCTCCCGTGATCAAGGCCCACGCCGAAAAGTTTCACGATATGAGCGTGCTGCAGATCGACGCTCACGCCGACCTCCGCGACACCTATGACGGAACGCCCCACTCTCACGCCTCGATCATGGCTCGGGTAGTCAAAGACCTGCAGATCCCGTCGGTCCAGGTGGGTATACGCTCCGTATCTGCCGAAGAAGCTCTCCTTTTAAAAACCGACTTGCCGACCAAAATTTTTTGGGCGAAGGACATTGTCGGAAAGACAGACTGGATCGACGACGCCGTCGATTCCCTGACCGAGAACGTATACCTGACGATCGATATTGACGGCCTCGACCCAAGCCTCGTTCCGACTACGGGGACTCCCGAGCCGGGCGGACTCGGCTGGTACGAAACGTTGGCACTTATCCGCACTCTCGCGGCAAAACGACGAATCATCGGCATGGATCTTGTCGAGTTTTCCAAGACCGACCATTCCGACGCACCGGCCTTCCTCTGTTCGAAGCTCGTCTACAAATCTCTCGCATATATCTTCAGCAACGACGCTCCAAAGGTAGTCGCCGTATAGAATTGTGTTTTTTCGAACCAAACACGGCCCGGGCTCGTACTAATTCACATAGTTGCAAGCCTGTAAGTATTCGTTAGAATTTACGTTGTTATTATTGGGAGACGATTGATGGTAAGAAGGAATATTTTCTTGATCTCGTTGTTGATGGTTGCACTGATAAGCGGCGGATGCCGGACCGGTCTTTTCGGTGACGACGCACCGCCGGCCGTGGAAACCTCAGCACCGCCCGCGCCGATCGTCGTTGAAGGCATGCGAACCTCCTACGCTGATGTCGTAGAAAAAACCTCTCCGGCCGTGGTCAGGATCGAGGCGGAATCGAAATCCCGCCGTGGATCTCAGCAACAGCCGCCCCAAGCGAACCCATTCGGCGGCGACGAGTTCTTTAAGCAGTTTCCTTCACCGCCTCAAAATCAGCAGCCGCGACTGGAACGAGGCCTCGGTTCCGGCGTCATTGTAAGCGCGGACGGCACGATATTGACTAACAATCATGTGGTCGAGGGTGCCGAGAAGATCACAGTACTTCTCAGTGATAATAAATCGTTCGACGCCAAGCTTGTCGGTTCAGACCGGGCAAGCGATCTGGCAGTGTTAAAGATTGAATCTCAGAACATGCCGTTTCTGTCACTCGGCAACTCAGACACCGTTCGCGTCGGAGACATCGTTCTCGCAATTGGAAATCCACTCGGTATCGGCCAAACCGTGACGGCAGGAATCATCTCGGCGAAGGGCCGTCGAACAGGTTTGAGCTATGGCAACAATAACGATACGTTTGAGGATTTCCTTCAGACGGACGCTCCGATCAACCGCGGAAATTCCGGCGGTGCATTGGTCAATCTTTCCGGCGAGCTGATCGGCATTAATTCGCAGATACTTGCGGGCGGACCATCCGGCGGAAACATTGGCATCGGATTCTCGATCCCATCTAACATGGCAAAGTCAGTTATGGAACAGCTTCTGCGTGATGGCCGCGTCCGCCGCGGAATGCTCGGCATCGGGATTCAGAACATTACTGAAGACACAGCTCAGGCGCTCGGCCTGAAAGACACTTCCGGCGTCCTTGTCAGCGATGTTCGAAAAGGCAGTGCAGCGGAAAAGGCGGGATTCAAACGTACCGATGTAATAACGGCGATCAATGGCGAGAAGATCGAAGATAGCAACGTTCTCCGAAATAAGGTCGCCGGGACGCTCCCCGGAACTGAGATCAAAGTGACGGTTCTTCGTGACGGAAATGCAGTTGATCTGGTAGCAGCACTGGACGAATTCGAAGCAGCCGCGAGTCAGAAAGGGGAAGCCGAGAGTTCGGGCGGCAATCCTGAGCAACAGTCGGAAACCGGCAAGCTCGGGATGACGCTCCAGCCCGTCACCCCAGAGATCGCGCGCCAATTTGGTATTGAAGGTGACCCGGAAGGAATGATCGTGACCGGTGTCGAGCAGGGCGGCTCCGCAGCCGAAGCCGGCATAGCGAGAGGCGATATTGTTTTGGAGATCAACCGACAATCCGTCAGCTCGAGCGAAGCCGTGCAGTCCGCACTAGACGCTGCCGCCGGCAAACCGGTGTTGCTCCTTATCTCACGGCGAGGACAGACAATCTATCTCACGATTCGACCGTAGGTCGTGCAATTTTACCAACGAGAAGAGGTTTCGTCTTTCCGGCCCAAGTTGCTACCGTTAGCTCCCCGTCCTCCCGGTTTAGACCTCAGACCTGGAAAAGCTTGGGCAAAGTGATCTCCTGCGAACACCGCTGGCATTGACTAGGGCTTCGAAGTCCTGCGACAGCGTGACTCCGAAGTTTGCACACTTTTTGATCAAACTCCGTAGAACTCGTTCCCCTTCCCCGCCTCTTTCACTATTCCGATAATTCGGTGCTCACTAAACTTGCTTCCTTTCTACGTCCCAGCCGGCTACCCAGCTTATCTCCGGGACTATTTTAAAGAAGTTTTGACCCGATAAACCGCATCGGTAAAAGCTTCGAAATCGCGCACTTTAAAAAACCGTCGCATTGCGGCTGAACACCTACTTTTAATTGGGTAGAAAACGATGCCGGTGATTAGGGACTCACAAGAATCGCCCAAGCGTTAGTTTATATAGGCGTAGTTTTCCCTGACCTAGCTTGCAGGCGTGGTCGCGTAGTGGGATCAGGTATTTTGAGTGGCGGACCATTGGCACTTTAAATTGCAACTAAAAAGGGGCTGCTGATATGTCAAATAGCACCGGAGCTGTGACAATTACAAGCTACTACTCTTTCGATGAGACGCTGGATCGCATACTTCGAGCGATTGAAGAGCAAAGGATATTACTCTTCCTAAGACGTTATTTATGCTTATTTTATTGATCTGAACTTAAATTATATTTAAGTCAATAATTTGTATATAAAAAGGGTACGGGAGAGTTAAGTGGCATAGATTCAGGTTGGTGAAAAGAACTGGTCTAGATTTCAGAGAAAGAAGCCCAAACACAAGGCTTGAACCAAGACCGAGTGGCCGCAAGACATCAATATGAAAGCTGAAGAAAATC
>JBKJOR010000005.1:0-4612 GCA_046595575.1 Pyrinomonadaceae bacterium
TGGAAAACTCCAAATGATCACAAAGAAGCAGACACCGAGACCGACAAAGATGATGACCATCTGTTTTACGTCGGTCCATGTTACGGCCTGCACACCGCCGAAGACGGTATAAATGGTCGTCGACATGCCGATGGCAAATATCGTCGCGATCAGATTCCAGCCGAAGACGATCGAAAGAACGATCGCCGGTGCAGAGATGATCGTTCCGACACCAAGGCCGCGCGAGATCAAAAAGAAAAAACTGGTAAGGGTGCGGACCTTTACGTCGAAACGCTTTTCGAGATACTCGTAGGCCGTGAACACATTTGCCCGGTGAAAGAATGGCACCACCGTGACGCAGAGAATGATCATTGCGAACGGCAGGCCGTAATAGAACTGGATGAACCGCATCCCGTCGCTGTATGCCTGGCCGGTCGTCCCGACAAGCGTGATCGCCGAGAGTTGAGTCGCCATCACCGAAAGCCCGACCGCCCACCACGGCAGTCCGCGATCCGCAAGGAAATACCCCTCCTTGCTGCCCGAGTGTTTCGTCATGCGCACGCCGTCCCAGATCACGTACGTGAGGTAAGCGAAGACGATCAGCCAGTCGAGAAGTTTCATAGGGTCTGACAGGCTGTTAGCCTATAGCGACGGACTTAGGAAAAATATCGGGAGAATGCCCAGAGCAAAGTAACTACGATCACCGTGTTCGCGATGACCGCTATGTAAACGCGATTCCAAAATTTACTCGGCCTCTCGGTGAGTTCCTCGTTCATAATTGATTGTTCTGAAAGAATACCGGGACGCTCCTAAGATTCAGTCCTACGTTCGGTGAAATCCCCGCTCGATATCCTTCATCGTCAGCCTAAGAATCACGGGCCGTCCGTGAGGACAGGTGGTCGGCGACGATGTTAGTAACAGTCGGTCGATCAGCCACTGCATTTTCTCGTGCGTCAATTTCATGTTTATCTTGATCGCCGCCTTACACGCGAGACTGGCGGCGATATCCTCGCGAAATGTTTGTTTTGCTCTTCCGCGTTTGTCTAAACCGATGTGATCGAGAATCTCCGCAAAAAGATTTCGCGCATCATTCGAAGCGAGGTCGGTCGGGATGGATTTGATCGCCACTGTCCGCCCCGACAATTTCATTACACCAAACCCGAGGGCTGCGAGATCTTCTTCAACGAGTTCGAATGCCTGCGACTGCGCCGGCGTCAAATCAAATGTTTCCGGCAGCAAAAGGTTCTGCGATTCGATCTGCCGGTCGGTCTCACTCTTTCGGAATTTATCGAATAAGATCCGTTCGTGGGCAACATGCTGGTCGATCAAGAGCATTCCCTCTTCATCGACCGCGATGATGAAGCTATCGTGAAGCTGGGCGACCGGGCGAACCTTATGAGCTGCAATGCTCTCTACCTCGACAGTTTTTACAAGCCGCTCGGCAGAGTTCACGGGTGGAAATTCGAAAACACTTTCGATCGGAGTGGGGTCTACTCCCGATCGACGCGGAACTGATTCCCGTGTTTCCGACTCGATCAGCTTATCCTCCGCGAGCAGTTCGAAGTCAGCAGCACAGTTTTCTACTGAAGGAGCTTCGTCTAAAGCTGTGTCATCTTTGTCCGGCTCCGCTAATGGTTCTACGATCTGGCCCGCCGGCGCGAACAGGTTCTCTTCGACCAAATCGCTCGCTCGAAAATCGATCGCAGACTGTGGATCAGCGGGGGGCGTTGTCGAGCCTGCCGTCGCCGTCGCCGTCATCGCCGCGACATCATTAGATCGCTCAGCTCGCTGATCCGGTCCAACGCCCGCTTTTGCCAATGCCTCGCGAATCGCCTCGGCGATAACGTCCTTGACCGCCTCGGTACGCCGGAAGCGGATCTCGGTCTTCGCCGGATGAACGTTCACGTCTATCTCTTCTAGCGGAACCTCTAGAAAAAGGAATGCGACCGGATAGACGCCATGCGGCAACACGGAACGGTACCCCTCAAGCAGACCGCCGGCGATAGTCCTGTCGCGGACAAATCGCTGGTTGACGAAAAAATACTGGCCATCGCGAGTCGTCCGGCGCTCTCGCGGTGCCGAGACAAATCCGGAAACCTTAGCAATAAAATCACGGCCGCCTTTCACCGGCAGGAGGCTGTCGAGCAGTCCTGGTCCAAAGATTTGAAAGGCACGCTCTCGAAGGTCTTTCGCCGGCGATACGCGAAGAATTTCCCTTCCGTTGTTCGTCAGTGTGAATGCGATCTCCGGATGAGCGAGCGCGTAGTGCGTGACGATGCTGGTGAGATGATAATTCTCGGTCGCCTCCGATCGCATGAACTTCCGGCGAGCCGGCGTGTTGAAGAATAGATCGCGAACGGAGATCGTCGTACCGACGGCTCGAGCCGAATCTTTTACATCGATCAAACGGCCGCCCTCGATCGCAACTCGAGTTGCTTCATCGGTTTCTTGGACTTTCGTGATCAGTTCAATTTTCGCGACCGACGCGATCGACGCTAGTGCCTCGCCCCTGAACCCGAGCGTCCCGATCGCAGCTAGATCCTCCAGCGTACTGATCTTGGATGTGGCGTGACGCTCGAACGCGAGGATAGCGTCGTCGCGTACCATCCCGCCTCCGTCGTCCGAAACGCGCATTAGGCGCCTTCCGCCAAGCTCGACGTCGATCTGAACCCGGCCCGCACCAGCATCGATCGCATTTTCGACCAATTCCTTTATTACCGACGCAGGACGCTCGACAACTTCGCCGGCGGCGATCTGGTTCGCTAAGTTGTCGGGAAGTATCTTTATCTTCATTACAAATACAGCAGGCGATGACCCCGCTCGTCCAGATCGACAGAGCCGTGGATCCAGTCGATCAACTGCGGGCCGTACGAGATCAAAAAGCTGCCGACGTTCAGTTTGCGCTCCTGCAAATGCCCGTCGGGCAGCAATGAGCGAAATAGCATCCTAAGCCGGCGATCAGCGATCTCATCCCGCTCGAGTTGGATGCGATGAAACTTCTTCCTCAGCGCTTCGAGGTGGTATACGATCTTCCTTCGCCGGGTCGCCAGGTTCGCTGCCAACGTCGGATCGATACGGGACAGCTCCTCATCAAGACTGTTAAGTTTGAGATCGATACCCTCTTCTACATCGGCAAAGAGGCTCGCCGTCGAAGGGTTTACAAAACGTTCGACGATCTCACGACGAAGATCCTCGAAACCACGGAACAGATCCGCGAATTCAAGATCGTATTTCGCGAGGGTCCGCGCATTACGCGGTTCGACCAACGTGAAACTCTGGCGGTGAAGGATAGTTGTCATCGGGCGATCAAGGATCCGGTAGACTTCGCTATTCTGCGCGAAATATGCGATCTCCGCAGCCCCGCCAAAATAGCAAACGGTCGGAAACAGATGATCCTGGACGACCGGACGTAACATGACGCCGGGACTGAATCGCTCAGGTTCGATTTGGGCAAGATCGATCAATTCATTTTTGGTGAACTTCGTCTTCGAGTCGGCTACGTGATATTCGTCACCCCGCCGTTTTATCGCGCGCCGAACCGCATCGTCGCCATGATAGAAGAGTGGAAAGTAATCGGGCGTAACCTGAACCTGCGCGTGGTAGCCTTCGTCCTCTAGCTCCTTAGACCGTTCAACAAGTGCCGATACGATCTCCTCCGATTTGGTAACTGCCGCTGCGTAGATCGGAGCAGCAAGTTTCTTGAGCATTGAATCCAGTGGGTCCACAACGATCAAACCGTAGTTCTTGAAAAGAACCTGCAGTTGGCTACAGAATGCGTCTGCAACGGATCGTCCCGCCTTCCATTCGCTGAGCATCGCGGTCAGATCTTGCTTCCAGTCGGAATGGGCCAGCTTCGCTAAAGTCTCCGTGAACATTCGATCGAAGGCTTCAGGTATCTTTAGGCGACCGACCGGTACTCCCGCGAACTCGTCCGCGCGAGATAGATCGAACTCGATCTCGTTACCGGCAGGTCCAAGAAAAAACGCCTTCGAAATCTCTTGAAAGTCGTGATCCTCGGTCGCGGCCCAAAATACGGCGACGGCATTGATACCTCGATTCCGAAAACACTCGGCCATCCCTATGGCGGACAGAGCCTTATAAACAGTATAGAGAGGTCCTGTAAATAGCCCCGCCTGCTGGCCCGTGAGAATTGCGACGGTGCCCTCTCGACGCAGGAGCTCTATGTTCTCAAGCACACGATCACCGGCGCCGAATCTTTTGTTTTGTGCAGCGAGAGCATCACAAAGTGTGTCCCGGTCGGTCGTGTATTTGTCATTAACCTCGTCGACACGGAGAGCTATCTCAGTATGTGAAGTTACGGCGGAAGGGTAGTATTTTCGAAGAGAAAGCGGATCGGACTGATAACGAAGAAACAGTTTTGATTGAGCCGGGATGTCCAAGAAAGAAACAGTTTCGCACCGCAATTTCCCTTTGCTTGTCGCGGGCGGACAACCGATATCCTGCATCATTTCCCTCCGTTTCTTGCTGGATTATAGAGGGGCAAGGTCGAACCTCCAAATAGAAAAGAAAAGAGACGGCCATGATCAGACCGTCTCTAGATACGAACCCGTTAGTCGTCGTTCAATTACCGTCCGGCGAAGCCGGCTTTGCGGCTTTAGTCTCCGCCGCTGCC
>JBKJOR010000056.1:0-11044 GCA_046595575.1 Pyrinomonadaceae bacterium
CCTGCGATAGCGGGTGGGTTCTTCGTCGTTACAGATCTAGAATTCTTGTCAGTACCACCTGCGATAGCGGGTTGGTTCTTCGTCATTACAGATCTAGAATTCAAGTTATTGTAAACGGAAGGATTGGTCAAGATTAGGAAAACCGTAAGCTTTCCCCGCGCCATAGAAAAAAGCTTTCTGGAAAGGCGGTCTCTGTTACGAGTCGCCAACCGCGACCGACATTAAACTTTGGTAGAGACCGGAAACGTTTCTTGTCGCCAACGGCGAGACTCATTAAGGCCCGAAGGCGAAACCATTCGCGCCAACTTAACGCTCAAGGCGGAAGCTCGCCTGACGAGCGTACGTGGATCTCGGCTATGCCGTTCGGTGTGCGGAGCAGCTGCGCTGCTCCGTCGTTGCCCAGGAATTCTGACGGCTCCGCCGCCCCGGTCGCGGCGGAGCCGCTCCTGAGTCTTAAAGAACAATTCGGAAAAGCGGAGCTTTTCCGCACACCGAACGGCATAGCCGAGCTTTACAGCGACGAATGACTTGCGACGCTTCCTAGGGTTCCGCCCGCTTCGCTCACTCCACCCTAGGCTCTAATGTCGGTCGCCTTCGGCGACAATACGGACCGACGATCGGAGCAAACCAAACCCGTCGAAATCTACCAGATGCGGGTGAGCGTTTAGCCGCGTTGGGGCGCTGCTAATTCTTCTTCGGAATGAATCTCCTGCAAACTCCTCACCGCGACATGCGTCTCATTCTTCTTGGTCGCGATCGCTTCGACCAGCGCTTCCGCTCCGGTGATCGTCGTGACGCAGGGAACATTAAATTGAAGTGCGGCTTTGCGGATCGCTTTTTCGTCGTAGTGCGAAGTCTTGCCGAGCGGAGTATTGATGATCAGGGCAATGTCACCCTGCCGGATGAGATCGGCAATGTTCGGACGTCCTTCGTTTACCTTGAAGACGGACTCGCACTCCAGCCCGACCTCATGTAAACGTTTCGACGTGCCGTATGTCGCGACAAGATCAAATCCGAGTTTATTCAGACGGCGGGCGAGGATCACGGCCTGTCCTTTGTCAGTGTTCGTGACTGAGATAAACGCGTTTCCTCTCATCGGAAGCTTTAGTCCCGCGCCTTCCATCGCCTTTCCGTACGCTTCGCCGAATGAGGCGCCGACGCCCATCACCTCGCCGGTCGAATGCATCTCGGGTCCGAGGATCGGATCGACGCCGGCAAATTTCTTGAACGGAAAGACGGGCGACTTCACAAAGACCTTCGGCACCGGCAGCACGTCGGGCAAATTGAAGTCAGCAAGCTTTTTCGCTCGGGCCATCACCAGTGACGCGATCTTCGCGATCGGAACGCCGGTCGCCTTTGCAACGAACGGCACGGTACGCGATGCGCGCGGATTGACCTCGAGCACATACACGCGGTCGTCCTTGATCGCATACTGGATGTTCATCAGGCCGACTACCTTGAGAGCGTTTGCGAGGAGCCTTGTGTAATGCACGATCGTTTCGATATGTTCGGCGGCGATCTTCTGCGTAGGAAGGACACTCGATGAATCGCCCGAGTGGATCCCCGCCTCTTCGATGTGTTCCTGAATTCCCGCGATGACGACTCGTTGGCTCTTGTCATCGCCCGACGGCGATGATGCAGGCAGGATGCCTGCGGTCCAGTCTGGGGCGCAATCTGCTAACGCGTCGACGTCTATCTCTCCGGCCTGCTCGAGAAACTTGTCTATCAGGATCGGTTTCTCAGGCGATGCGTCGACGGCCGAGCGCATGTATTCGTCGAGCGACTGTTCGTCATAAACTATCGCCATCGCACGTCCGCCAAGAACAAAACTCGGGCGGACGACAACCGGATACCCGATCTTGGCGGCGATCGCCTTTGCCTCTTCGGGTGAAACCGCGGTGCCGTTTGGCGGCTGCGGGATCTTGAGTTCGTCGAGGAGCGAGCTGAAACGTTTGCGGTCTTCAGCAAGATCTATCGAGTCAGGCGAAGTGCCGATTATCGGAACGTCGGCGGCGTGCAACCGATCAGCAAGGTTCAAGGGCGTCTGCCCGCCGAACTGAACGATCACGCCTTCAGGCTTTTCTTTCTCAACGATGTTCATCACATCTTCGAACGTGAGCGGCTCGAAATACAAACGGTCGGACGTGTCGTAATCGGTCGAGACTGTTTCCGGATTACAGTTGACCATGATCGTCTCGAAGCCGGCGTCACGAAGCGCGAAGCTTGCGTGGCAGCAGCAGTAATCGAACTCAATTCCCTGTCCGATCCGGTTTGGGCCCGAACCGAGGATCATGATCTTTCGCCGGTCCGTCGGCTCGGCCTCGCATTCTTCTTCGTAGGTCGAGTACATGTAGGGCGTGAAGGATTCGAACTCGGCTCCGCATGTGTCGACACGTTTATAGACCGGCGCGATGCCGGCGGCCTTACGGTGCTCTCGGACTTCAAGCTCGGTCGATCCGGTCAGGAACGAGAGTCGACGATCCGACAAGCCGTACTCTTTAGCGGTCCGCATCTCGGCATCTGTGTAATCGGCGAGGGACTTGCCGTCAAGAGTTTCCTGAAACTCCATCACTTGAGAAAGCTGATCGAGGAACCACGGATCGATCTTTGTCAGGCGATGAACTTCGTCGATCGAGTAATTATTCTGAAGTGCATAAGCGATGTACGAAAATCTCTGCGAATTCGGGCGGGCAAGTTTTCTCTGCAGTTCTTCGTGCGGAACGTCGACGAGCCGGAGCGGCTTTACGGCCTCTAGTGATCGAAGGCCTTTGAACAAACTCTCTTTGAACGTCCGTCCGATCGCCATCACCTCGCCGACCGATTTCATCTGCGTACCCAGCACGTCCTCGGCACCCGGAAATTTTTCGAAAGCCCACTTCGGGATCTTCGTCACAACATAGTCGATCGTCGGCTCGAACGATGCCGGTGTCTTCTGTGTGATGTCGTTTGGAATTTCGTCGAGCGTGTAGCCAACGGCGAGTTTCGCTGCGATCTTGGCAATCGGGAAACCAGTTGCCTTTGACGCGAGAGCCGAAGACCTCGACACGCGCGGGTTCATCTCGATTATCCGGACGTCGCCGTTTTCCGGATTGACCGCGAACTGAATATTCGAACCGCCCGTCTCGACGCCGACCTTCCGTATGCACGCGATCGACATGTCGCGAAGCTGCTGATACTCGACGTCGGTCAGGGTCTGCGCGGGTGCGACAGTTATCGAATCACCTGTGTGGACGCCCATCGGATCGAAGTTCTCGATCGAGCAAATGATGACGACGTTATCGTTCAGGTCGCGCATCACTTCGAGCTCATATTCTTTCCAGCCGAGGATCGATTCCTCGACAAGGATCTGCGAGACGGGCGACTCGGCCAGTCCGTTCTTTGCGATCTCTTCAAATTCTTCCGGATTGTACGCCGTTCCGCCACCGGTTCCGCCGAGCGTAAACGCCGGACGGATGATCGCCGGATAACCAGTATCTTCGACGATCGCACGCGCCTCTTCCCACGTATGTGCGAAGCCGCCCCTCGCCGACGGGATGCCGATCTCGTCCATCGCTTTCTTGAAAAGCTCGCGGTCCTCGCCGACCTTGATCGCGTCGATGTTCGCTCCGATCAGCGTTACGCCAAACTTATCGAGAATTCCATGTTCGTAGAGCTCGACCGAAAGATTCAAACCGGTCTGGCCACCCACCGTGGGCAAAATCGCGTCGGGACGTTCTTTCTCGATGATCGCGGTCAACGCTTCGAGCGTGAGAGGTTCGACGTACGTCCGGTCGGCGATCTCTGGATCGGTCATGATCGTCGCCGGGTTTGAGTTGACGAGTATGACCTCGAACCCTTCGGCTTTGAGGGCCCGACAAGCCTGCGTTCCCGAGTAATCGAATTCGCAAGCCTGACCGATAACGATCGGACCTGAACCTACAATGAGTATTTTATGGATATCTGTGCGTTTCGGCATCGTCGAGTGGAACGGTGTAAGCGAAAGTATACTCGATTGACCGGCGACCCGAAAATCTGCCGATTACGAGGTATAAGTCTGAAAGATATCGGCCAAAAGAGGCATTAACTTTACGAGAGATCTGTGCTACTGTGCTCGCACAAACACGCTACCCGATCCCTTAAACTTTCAACCTAAGGAGAACCCGATGTCTGAAGAATCTTCAAAGGACTGGACGATCATGGTTTACATGGCTGGTGACAATAACCTTACAGGAGAGATGGCTCAGACTCTCGACCAGATCAAATCGGTCACCGGCTCAAATGCGAATCTAAGCTTGTACGTCTATTTCGACAGCATATCGAGAAATGTGCCTACTTTGTATTGTGATTTTTCCGGGCCGACAAAGTCGATCAGATACTTCCGTTCAACCGGTATCGAGAAAAAGCTGATAATGCGCAAAGGCGATCACTACGCCTTCAACGAGAATTCCGCATCGATGAATAACATCATCAACTTCATTCACTGGTGCGTGGAAAAAGACAAAACTTTCGTCGCTCCGGACGGGAGCGTCGTTGACCAACGACCGAACAAGAGATATGCCCTTATCTTTTCCGGGCATTCGTTTGGCTTTCTCGACTGGGGATTATTGAAGGACGAAAGTTCTGACTACTATATGACGCTCAGAAAACTGAGGTGGCTGTTTGAACGGATAACGTTTACGAAAGAGCAATTGGTGGAACAAGCAGACGTCGATCAGGCAGAACAGGACAAGGACGACTTCGAGGCCGGCCGGGAGCCCAGTAAATGGACGCAAGACAGATTCGACGAACGTACAACAGAGGTCATTGGAAAATCGCTGGACCTTTTAGGTTTCGATAGCTGCGAGATGAGTTCGCTGGAGATTGCGAGCCAGTTTCGCGGATTGGCCAAAACCTTGGTTGCGTCGGAAGGAACAGTCCCGAACTCCGGATGGAACTACGCAGACATTCTTTTAGGAACGCTCGGGGAGAAGCCGAATGCCGATCCGAATGCAGTTGCTGTTAGCTTTGTCAACGAGTTCATCAAGCAGCAAAACCGACTGGCGTTGGCGGATGTCTCCGCCGATATGGCCGCCTGGAGTCTTAATGACTTGCCCGAGCTTGAAAAAGCCTTCGGTACTTTCGCCAGGCGCCTATTCGCGTGTTTTGCAGAGAAGGGCTCGGTGCCCTATCGTCAGATGCGGAGACTGCTGACCCACGCCCATTGGCAGTGTCAAACTTATTCCTTCGAGCAGCACGCAGATCTAAGCGATCTATGCGAACTCTTGATCGAAGAGATCAACTATTTAGAGTCCGAGATCGACGCGAGCCATTTTACTCCGATCGGCGATGTTCGAGCGTCTTGTAAGGACGTAATAAAAGCACTACGCCACTGCGTATTGTTGACCGGTTATTCGGGAAGCGACTTCCAGTTTTCTAAAGGAATTTCGGTCTTTTTTCCTTGGTCTCTCGCGAGTTACGACTCGGCGAAAGCAGATTACAAAAAGCTGCACTTCATCAATGCCACCGAGGCCGGTCAAGATTGGCTCAAATTCCTTCGACACTACCTTCGCGAAGTGTCGATGCGACCCGCCAACCAGGTTACGCCCGTCGACCAACGCGGTGTCCTTCGTATACCCGAAGGGGTCGACTCAGTGGTTTATGAGTCCTATACACTTCTGGACGAGGTTCACAACGCGGTTTTTCCCGCCGTCGTTCCAAGCAAGGAAACCACTAAACGACCACCAGACTCGGGCCGTCGGCCGCCCAACAGTTCGAGGACGCCGACAAATATGAGTATCTTTTTGTCCCGCTTTATGAAGTTAAAGAATTTCGAACCAAGCTGGAATCGGACGGGCTTTACATCAACCCGCTTCCCGTTCGTTCGCGGCGGTACTAAGCCCGATCGGTCCTTGGATATCCGAAGTGTTGAGATCCCGATTGGTGACGGCATTAAGAGTAAGCTTGACCATCTTTTACTCTTCCTCGAAGCCGGGAAAAAGGATACCGCCTCGGTTGTAAACTTTCGCGAAATATTGGAAGCAATAAAGCAAGTATCTGCTGAGCCCGACGAGGATCGGAAGATCGAAATGTATAACGACTTGACCAAGTCGAAGCTACTCAAATCGAATGGGGCGCTAGTTGGACTCACCAAAGGTCTCGGACCCACGGTAAACGAGTCGATTTCCGGGGACAGCTTTGATGAGAAGCTTGCGAGCATGATCGACGAGGCAAGTAAAAAGTAAGAGTCGGCATTTTCAAGCTCCTTACACGCAAATTGAAATTCTTGTAACGAATGCGCCGAAAGCGACTCGCGAGTAACCATTTCCGCTGGACCATTAACACACGCCGCAACAACCTACTCTTCGTTGCGGTGTTTTGCCTATTTTGTTCGACCGTTCATGCCCTCACGATCGTTCCTTCAGAGGTTGGCGAAACTCAGGCAGCGGCCATTGAGCTCGCGAAGGTTTGGGAACTGGCGTCGGTACGGCGGGCGATTATCCTCTATCGCAAGGCGGCTGACGACTGGGTCGCGACTCGCAAACCTCACAACGCCATCTTCTGCCTGAACGAAGCGGCCAAGATCACTCAGCCATCCGAGTACGACACGACGACTGAAATCCTGGAGAAGGCGATCCATTTAGCGGACATAAATGGCCTGAACGATGAAAAGGTGATCTCGCTCAGTTTACTCTCTCTTCGATCGCTTGAACGCGGTAATCGGGCGCGGGCCCTAAGCAGTAGTCAACTAGCCGTTGAACTCAGTAATAACAGTGACTCCTCCGAAGCCATATCCTACGCACTACTGTCTGCCGGTATGTACGAGTATTACTACGGAAATATTCGGAACGCTTCGAATTTTTTCGAACAGTCAACCGTTGCGTCACGGCAGACGGAGGATATCTGGCTGAAGACAAATGCCGCGTTGTATGCAGGATTCTCGAACCTCCGCGACGCAAAGCCGTTAGAAGCGGAAACATCGATTAAGGCGGCACTGTCGTTGAGTGAAGAGCACCAATATCGGAAAGGCATTGCTCAATCTTACGCTGCGCTCGCTTACGTCAATTTTTTCGTGAGCGAGAAGCAAAAAGCGCTGGATCTATTCGAGCGGGCTGAAGAATTGTTGCCGGCGGATTTCGAATGGATAGAGCGAGCAAGGATACGTGGCCTGATCGGTGAGATTTACTTGGACCATGGTTATCTTGACTTGGCGGAGATCAATCTTAGAGAGTCCGTATCGTATTACGAGATGGCCGACTATCCCTCCGGGAGGGCGGTAGCTTTAAAGTATCTGGCCCAGGTCTATCTTGCAAAGAATGACGCGGGTAGATCGCGGGAAACTTTCGGTCAGGCTCTCGCGGTGTCTGAAATGCTCAAGGACGCATACCTGCAGGCGGAGATAAAGGAAGGAATCGGGAATGTAGATTTGAGCCGACGGGATTACGATAATGCCATCAAGAACTATCTGAATGCGTTCACGACCTATAAATCCGTCGGCGTTCGAATACCGAACATCGAGCACTTACTGGGCGAGGCTTTCGAAAACAAAGGAAGCAACACCGAGGCCAGGCGGTATTACAACTCTGCCTTAGCAACCAGCGAGTACACCCGGAACTTCATGCAGATGTCCGGCACACTGTATAACCTCGCGCGGCTCGACGACGCCGAGCACAAACACGATGAGGCATTCGAGAACATCCGGAGATCCGTCGATTTAACCGAGCATTTTTACTCCGATGTCTCAAACCCAAACATCAAGCGCTCGTACTTGTCCTCGGCATTCGAACGGTTTGAGCTCTACACCAAGATCCTAATGGAAAGATCCCGGACGTTCGGAGGTAGAGACTTTGCTATTGATGCTTTTCGTGTTTCCGAGAAAGCGCGATCGAGATCGCTGCTCCAAACCTTGCAATTGTCAGATGCAGAATTTACGGCCGATGCCGATTCCGGGATTCTTCAGAGGGAAGGGGAAATGCGGATCTCGCTGAATGCGAAAACTGATAATCTGACAGATCTTCTCGCGGCGAATGGGGACAAAACGGAGATCGATATCCTTACGGCCGATATCAATGTTCTGGAACATCAGCTCGAACAGATAAAGACAGAACTGAAACAAAAGAGTCCCGTATATTCAGCGATCAAAGATCCGCCGGAATTCGACCTCGCGGACTTTCAGGCGAATGTGCTCGGAGAGAACGACGTCCTTCTCGAATATTTTCTGGGCAAGGAAGAAAGTTATCTTTGGCTCGTCGCGAAGGATGGCTTCGAAGCGTTCGTGTTGCCGCCGCGTGACACGATCGAAGGAAAGGTGGACGAACTTCGCGGTTTACTTGATGCACGCAAAGCCGTCGCGGGCGAGACGTTACAGCAGATGCGCGAACGAATTGCAGAAGTAGACTCGAGATACCCGAACACGGCGCGTGAGCTGAGCGACATGATTCTGGGGCCGGTCGCAGGCAAGCTTACCGACAAACGGCTGATCGTCGTGCCGGATGGAAAGCTACATTACCTCGCAATCAATGCGCTGCCGCTACCGAAAAGCGGTTCGGATGAACCGATTCTGTTAACCAACGAGGTGGTCTACGAGCCCTCCGCACAAACGCTCTCATTGTTGACGACATTAAGGTCGGGTCCGAACGACGATCGCTCACGCGACCTTCTCGTCTTTTCGGACCCGGTGTTTAGCAAAGACGATGCACGGATTAGCACGGCAGGTTCGGAGCATGACAGCTCCATTATGAGCCTTCGTTTTGCCGAATCCCTCGAAGGCTTGCAGCGACTTCCTGCCTCGGGACAGGAGGCGGAAGATATCGCGGGAATGGTTGGCGGGCAAACCGATCGTTTCACCGGTTTCCGTGCCACCCGCGACAACCTCTTGGCGGCGAACCTTTCCGACTACAAGATCATTCACCTTGCGACACACGGTCTCGTCAACGAAGAGCGGCCGGAACTGTCCGCCGTTGTGCTCTCGCGCTTTGATGAGGATGGTCGACCGCTGAATCAGTCGGTACGGCTGCAAGATATTTACGCGATGAAGCTAAATGCCGATCTTGTCGTGCTTAGCGCTTGTCAGACCGCGTCAGGAAAAGAGTTGAAAGGCGAAGGTGTGCTGGGATTGAACGGCGCGTTCCTCCAGGCCGGGGCCCGATCAGTGGTCGCGAGCCTGTGGCAGGTCGAGGACAATGCGACAAACCTGCTGATGGGTGAATTTTATCGAGGATTGGCTGACGGACAATCGGTGTCAACGGCACTTCGAAAAGCGCAGCTCAAACTCTATCGCGACCCGCAGTTCCGATCGCCGTTCTTCTGGGCCGCATTCACGCTGCAAGGTGATATGAATAGACGACCGGACATCTCGAGTGGTTTGTCGCGGTGGTGGTTCACGGCTATTCCGATACTAATTCTGGCTGGGATTTTTCTTCGCCGGCGAATCAGACCGCAGAGTCAGACTGATATCGCACCGATCAAATAGCCTTCCTAATCAGCGACAAAGCCGAACGCAACAGGAGCTACCTCGGTGCCGAGCTGCGACAGAATTATCTGGTATTCCCCCTTTCCGATGATCTCGCGCGGAATAAGCACTCGAACTTCTGTACCGGAACCGTCTTTTACCGGACTCACATTGGGAACCGAGAACACTGTCTTTCCCTCGCGACGCAGTTCCGCTCGATATCGCGAGCCCGCATACGGATCGAATATTAGAGGTAGCCGAAAGAGTATCGAGCGTGTAAGACCACCTGCTTTGATCCTCAACGCTCGGTCCGAGCTTCGAAAGTTGCTCGGAAAAAGCTCGACCTTCGAGTCGGAATCAAACCGCGCCAGATCACTCATGTCGGCTTGATTCAGAGCGGCGTATTCCCGTTCGAGAGCGGTCGGACCGCGATCCGCAAAGTAGATCCAACCCCCTACGCCGGCGAGCGCCGCCACGAGGATGACAGCCATTGCCGTCACCAGACGATATCGTGCGAACAAACCTGAAAGGCCGAACCAATTTCCGCCGGCTTGCGCCGAGACCGCTTCGGGCGGCTCGATCGCTCTCCGCGAAGCAAGCGTTCGCAGCGCCGCAAACTCCTTGACACGTCGAGCCCGCTGCTCAGTCACTAGATAGTCCGACCGGAAAAGCCGGGATTCATCATCGGTCAATTCCCCGTCCAGGTAGCGCTCGATCAGGTGATCCTCGGCAGCTGAAGTATCGATCGCGAACTCCGTATCCTCGATTATTCGCAGATCGATTTCTTCACGTTCAGCCGCGCTAAGGCTTCCGAGCAGATACTCTTTTATGTCTTCGTAATCTAAATTCATTACAGAAGCTTCCATTAACTAATGGCAAAATTCGCAAAATCTTTCTAAATCTTCTCAACGCATCGGCTCACGCAGGTCCGAAGCGTCGACTTCAACCGGAATACCCGTGTATGCAGGACCTCGACACGACACCCGATCCGCTCCGCCATTCGCTTTCTCAATTCGATCTTCTCTTGGCGCTCTCGACTGTAATACTCGACAAAAAGAACTCGGTCGGGCGCACCCATTTTACCAAGGCACCCCTCCAAGCAGTCGAACATCGGCTCACGGTCTTCTTTCTTTTCCGGGGCGCTTAGCCGTTCAAGAAAGTCGTCCGTCTCGATCGCAAACTCTCGGTTACGCGGACTCCTTGAGTATTCGAGAAACACTTTTGAAGCAAAGCCGTAAACGTAACTCGCCAGTTTCACATTCTTTGATCCGTCAAAGGCACTCGCCTTAAGTGCAACTCGATTCAAGGTCTCGTCGGCCAGGGCGTCCGAGTCCGAACAGCCGCGGAATTCAAAGAAACGCACAAGCCCGGAGTGCAGACGCTCGTAAGCCTGCCCGGCCTCATCCCGATCGCGGGATAAAAGTCCGAGCAGGGCGTCGAAATCTTCCTGCTGTACAGCGTTCTGATGTCCTTTCATTGGATCCAAGCGAGGTTAACTTGAGCAGAATTGCACAATCGGCGCGATAACTCAATTCTGACCGTACCGTCGTCCACATCTTCGTGCAGAACTCTCGACGGGATCGAGCGCACCAACGCGTCCAACGTGCCGGACAAAAAAATAAATCGCGCTCGCAATGA
>JBKJOR010000060.1:0-2933 GCA_046595575.1 Pyrinomonadaceae bacterium
TCCCGGCGATTACGATGGTGACGGGAAGACGGATTTTTCAGTTTTCCGGCCATCGACGGGCACTTGGTATATTGTCAACAGCTCGACAGGCGGAACGGGCGAATTTCCATTCGGCGCATCGGGCGATGTTCCGGCCCAAGCCGACTTCGACGGTGACGGTAAAACAGACGCCGCAGTCTTTCGCCCTTCGAACGCGACATGGTATATCCTCCAAAGCTCCGGTGCTGGAACCATCACGTCGCAGTTCGGGTTGGGTTCCGATCTGCCCGCACCAGCCGATTATGACGGCGACGGACGAGCCGACATCGCCGTTTGGCGCGGCTCGAACACGGCATTCTATTCCGTCAACAGCTCGAACGGACTCCTGCAAACACCGACTCTCGGACAATCGGGCGACAAGGTCGTCAGCGCCGACTATTCATGAAAAGGTCAACTAGCGTAAAAGGGTTTTCTTGCTTGATTTACGCGCAAGTCAGTTTACGGGAAGCAGGTCCGGACAGGAGACCTGCCGGTATCGACCTTCTTTTGGTTTGGTCTTTGACAATTTAGTTGTCGGTTCGCTTTCTCCTTTTCCTGATGATGTCGGCAGTTGCGGAAGCGAGGATCTTTTCCCAGTCGGCTTCTGAAGGCTGTGTCGGATCGAAGACGAGGTCGGATGCGGCGATCAATGGAGCACCGGGGTCGGTCAGCTTCGTTCTTCTTTGCTCGACGATGGCTTCGTAGAGGCGCTCGGCATTGGAGGCGGCCTGCTTTGCGATCTGCGATTTAAGCTTTCTACCCTGGATGCCGATGCCGGTTCCGTAGAGAGCGGAACGGCCGGCAACCTTTCGAGCGGCAGATGGGAGCCTGACGCCGGTTTTCTGACGAGCAAGATAGCGCCAGTGGGCACGCTTTTCCTGAGTTAGACGTGGAAGCTTGTAGACGTAGTCTTCTTCGTTGAGGAGCAAGTGATAGACAAGCTCGACGAGCTTTCTGGCGACGGCGACGACGGCAATGTTGTGGTTCTTACGTCGAGCGACTCGTCTATAAAGAGCACGCATCGGCCCCGGAGCTTTGCGAAGAGACTCGGCAGATTCGATGAGAAGCCACCTGGCTTCGGCACGGCCCTGCTTGGTTATTCTTCCATTGCGTGAAGTATCGCCTGACTGATATGTGGAAGGAACGACGCCGAAGTAGGCGGCAAGCTTCTTCTTATCAGCGAATCGCGTAACATCGCCGATGGTTGAGAGAATCCCGACACCGGTCACGAGATTGATGCCCGGAACACTCATCAGACGATCGAGCTGGTTCCCGAGAGAGGGACGAACTGCGACGTATGACGCAATGACGCTCTCAAGATCGGCGATAAGTGCGTCGAGACGGTCGACCTCGTTCAGAAGCGAGCCGATGCGGAGACGGTCCAGATGCGGGACCGGGAGATCTGTCCCCTCGCCCGCGATGACCTCTTCAAGCCACTTGCGTCCTGCGGTGCCGAACAGATCGGTGTTCGTTTGTCTGAGCAGATTGCGATGAAGAACAGAATGAATGGTGTTCTTGCATTCTGTACGTCTTCTGACCAGAGATGTCCGGTCGGTGATGAATTGCCGCATGGCTTCGGTATCTTCGTCCGGGAGCCAGACCTCGGGCAGATAACCGACGCGTGCAAGCTCTGCCAGGACGCGAGCATCGATCTTGTCGGTCTTGATCTTCGCCTGAGCGATGACCTTCGTCTTGATCGGGTTCGAGATGATCACTCGTGCCTTCGAGTTATCGCGAATGAGCCGTGCGATCGAAGTAGAGTTGGTCGTTACCTCAAGGGCGGCAGTATCGGATTCGTTGAGTTCCGCAGCAAGTCGCAGGAACTCTTCCCGGGTGGTCGCGAACCGCTTCGCAAATATCTGCTGGCCAGATGCGTCGAGTACGGAAAGCTGCGTTTCGCGTTTCGCCAGATCCAGGCCAAAGTATCGCGGGCCTTCGAGTGAACAGGCTTCCTTTGATAAAAATGTCATCGCTTGTTACCTCCATCGTAGTTTTCGGTTTGACTGGGCAAACCGCCAGAGGCGGGCGACAACTATTCATTCGAGCTCCGGTAATAATCCCTCTATGAGTGTTGCTGAAAATCTTCTGCAAAGACCCAAACCGGGACTATACTTGGCTCAAGTGGGCGCGTGCGGCAAGGACTCTCATCTACGACGGCAGGCTCTTATCAAAAGATATGGCCTATACGCATACTCGAGACGACCCGCAGCGATACCCGCCTCCAGCGAGGCGTTTGCCTTTCGGGAAGCGGGCAAGAACGTCGCGACGCATCCTGTTGCCCAGCTTAGCGACAAGGATATTCCCGTCGCCCCACTACTGCAACATCCGCACCGCCTACGCTCTCCACGCACCCATACTTTTCATACCATTTACGACGGCGACGGCAAGCGAGTGAAGAAAGTCGTCGCATCAACAGGCGAGACGACCGTTTTCGTTTACGACGCCGCCGGCAAGCTAGTCGCCGAGTATTCAACCGTTGTTGCTTCCACGAACGTCGCCAAGGTCGCCTACCTCACCAACGATCATCTCGGTTCGCCGCGGATCAACACCGACGCGAACGGCGCCGTGACTGCGAGGCACGACTATCATCCGTTTGGGGAGGAGATTGCGTCCTCGCAGCGAGCGGATACGCTTGGCTATTCCGATGACGCAGTGAGAAAGCAGTTCACAGGATATGAGCGGGATGGGGAGACAGATCTTGATTTTGCACAGGCCAGAATGTACGCGAGCCGGCTTGGACGTTTCATGACTAACGATCCATCTAGAAAGAGTATTCAAATCGCTAGTCCGCAAACGTGGAATCGTTACTCCTATTGTCATAACAAGCCTTTGACCTTAGTTGATGATAACGGGAAATGGCCGACTGACACGCATAACACGATCATCAGAACCGCATTTAACAATATGAACACGAC
>JBKJOR010000076.1:0-6725 GCA_046595575.1 Pyrinomonadaceae bacterium
CCCGCCAGAAAACAGAGGCGCCCGTCAAAAAAATGCGTTGGAACCACCCGCTGCGGCAGGTGGTTCCGACCTAACTATGCAAGAACGTCCCTAAATTCAGGGGTGTCTTCAATGATCTTCTTTGCGTACGTACAAACCGGATTTATCTTCAGGTCGTTGGCTCGTGCATACTCAACGGCAGCTTTTACCATGTCTTCGCCAATGCCTTCTCCGCGTAGCTTTTCGGCGATCTCGGTGTGATCGATCGTCAGTATGCCGTTGGCTTTCAGGTAGGTGAGTTCGGCGATCCACTCACCGTCCTCGTCAATAAAGAACGCACCCTTCCGCCCGTGTTCATCGTGTTGAATCTGCATCATGGTTATATTTCTAGCAGATGCGAACGTTGTTTTCCACGCGATTGATACAATTTCCCGCGTGAATTATGCTAATTCCCAATGAAGATCTATGACGTAACAGTTCCAATTAGCGAAGGCGTGCCGATCTACGAGGGCGATCCCAGTGTAAAGATCGACAGTGTCAGACGCATCGCAAGCGGCGATAACGCTAACGTTTCGCATCTTTGCCTGGGGGCTCACACCGGAACGCACGTCGACGCGCCGAATCACTTCATCGACGGCACACGGCGGGTTGAGGACCTCGATATTGAAAAATTGATCGGGAGCTGTCGGGTAATCGAAGTCGCTGATTCCGTGATGGCGATCGAGCCGGAGCACCTCGTAGATCTGGACGGAGCGGAACGCGTTCTTTTCAAAACGCGAAACTCCGCATTCTGGAACGAACCGGAGAAGGGATTTCGGACGGATTTTACTTTTATCTCGCCCGAAACCGCTCGTGCCCTGGCGAATAGCGGCGTGAAGCTTGTCGGGATCGACTATCTTTCCGTCGAACAGTTCGGGTCGTCCGATTTCGCCACGCACATTACCTTGCTTGAGAAAGAAATCGTCATACTCGAGGGGCTTGATCTTCGCTCCGTGCCGGCGGGCGAATACGAGCTGATCTGCCTGCCGCTCAAGTACGTCGGCGGGGACGGTGACGGAGCACCGGCAAGGACGGTTCTGAGGGACTTAGTCCGTTGATGAGGCCGGCTAATCCATTTCGCAGGTCCGGAAGGTCCGCTTGCGGCCGTTGTTGCTGAGTGGAGCGGGAGCAAGCCGCCCTTCCGGACCTGCGAATGTCGTCCTCCTGCCCTAGTGGTAAAAAAAGTAGCGGTAAGCCCCTTAAACTCGGAGGCTATGGGGATTCCGAGACAGTCAAAAACTAGCGGCCTATGTCGACCCAGAAACTCTACGATCAATGGTCCGCAACCTACGACACGGTTGAGAACAGAACTCGCGATCTGGAGAAGGTCGCGTGCGAGACCGTGCTCTCGACGATACCGTTCACGCGGGTTCTTGAACTCGGCGGCGGTACCGGAAAGAATACGCCTTGGTTAGCGAGTCGGGCCGAGCAGGTATTGTCGGTCGATTTCTCACCCGAGATGCAGGCAGTCGCGAGGGCCAAGGTTGTGGCTCCGAATGTCGAGTTTTGTATCGCCGATGTTCGTGACGAATGGATCTTCGATATTCTCAAGCCGGATCTAATAACCTGTAGCCTGGTCCTCGAGCACGTTGAAAATCTGACATTCGTTTTTGCTCAGGCAAATTTATCACTGGTTCCGGGCGGACGGATCTACATTTGCGAGCTACATCCTTACAAACAATATCAAGGCAGTAAGGCCCGTTTTGAAACGGAGGACGGACCGCAAGTTACAGAGTGTTTCCAGCATCACATGACAGACTACTCAACCGCAGCGATGGATAACGGTTTTTCGATCGTGCGAATTGATGAGTGGTTCGACGATGACGATCGAACAAGGACGCCGCGGCTTATCTCGTTTCTGTTCAGGAAGCTCTAGTCGTGGCTTTGAGCAGCCGGTCTTTTGGAACTCCCGCGGCTGAGCTACTGATACAATATTTTCAATGAATCAAGTGGACGACAAAAACTATCGTGAGCGAGTGTACGAGATCGTGCGACAGATCCCGTCTGGACGCGTGATGACTTACGGCCAGATCGCGGAGATCCTCGGCGAAGGTTACACCCCGCGGACGGTCGGATATGTAATGCACGGCTCCGATACCGAGAAGGTTCCGTGGCAGCGTGTGATCAATTCGCAGGGTGCGTGTTCGACGGGGCAGACGACGATGCCGTTAAATCTTCAGCAGAATATGTTGGAGAGCGAGGGAGTCGTTTTTAGCGAGAATGGAAAGTGCGATCTGTCGGTCAGCATGTGGTATCCCGAGGGCTTTGAACCTGAAGTCGACCAGCAACCGAGCTTGTTGGGATAGTTTGCAGAGTTTCCAGAGTTGCAGAGTTGCAGAGTTGCAGAGTTTCCAGAGTTGCAGGGCTCCAGAGTTCAACGTCCGCGTCGAAAATGGTTGTAGACGATATAAAAAAAGTCGGCATTATCGTAAAGCCTAATCATGCCGAAGCCTGGAAGACTGCGTGCGATCTCTCCGAATGGCTTGAGAAGCGCGGTATCTCGATGGCGGGTAAACCGCGCGTCCAGAATGTGAGTTCCGCGGCTGGGCATCCTGAAGCAGGTTCGCTCACCGATGAACAATTCGGTGCTGAGGCCGACTTGATCGTTGTACTCGGCGGCGACGGCACGATGATCTCGACAGCCCGGCTTGTCAGCGACGCCGACGTTTTGGTGCTTGGCATCAATTACGGAAGCCTCGGATATCTGACGGAGTTTCGGATCGAAGAGATGTTTCCCGCTCTCGAAGCGATCTTTCGAGGCGAGTATGAGATCGACCGCCGGGTGATGCTCCACGCCGAACATTGGCGAGGTGAGGAGATGCTGGCCGCCGGACGAGTTCTGAATGACGTCGTCATCAACAAGGCCGCGCTTGCCCGCATCATTGAGATCGGCGTCAGCCTGAATGGGCTCGCAGTTAATTCGTTCCGGGCCGACGGTTTGATCGTTTCTACGCCGACCGGTTCGACAGCCTACAACCTCTCAGCCGGCGGGCCGATAATCTATCCGTCGATGAACGCCATCGTCCTCACGCCGATCTGTCCGTTCACGCTGACAAATCGTCCGATAGTCGTCCCTGACGAAGCCGTCATCGAACTCACCCTCGAAAAAGAGAACGAGGGAGTCGTGCTGACGCTCGACGGTCAGATCGGCTACACAATGAAGGCGCAGGACCGGGTTCGTATCCGCAAGAGCCGAACAACATTCAACCTCGTCCAGCCGCCGAACCGCAACTACTTCGATGTGTTAAGAAATAAATTGAAGTGGGGACGTTAAAGAAGTTACCAGATAGTTTCCAGAGTTTGCAGGAGTTTCAGAGTTTGCACATAGTTTTAGAGTCCAGAGTTTCTATATGCTTCAACGCAACTCTGGAAACTTCTGCAAACTCTGCAACTCTGGAAACTTACTGGAAACTCTGCAACTCTTTTGCTAGAATCGCTCCTTGTCCGTGCCGGAAGTTTAATTCAAATTTACAGGTATTAATCGATGCTAAAGTTCTTCAATCGTCTCGAAAAGACGCGTAATTTCGTCCTTCTTCTATTTGCCGTCCTGATGGTGGCGAGTCTTGTGTTCTTCTACGCCCCGAGCCAGACCAACGTCGCGTCCAATCTCGCGCTCAGCCAAGAGACCGCGGCGAGCGTTGCGGGTGAAGACATAACGGCCGGCGAGCTTTATCGACAGAAAGAAGCTTACAGCCGCTTTAGCCAAGGTCGGCCGTATCCGGCAGGTATGCTTCTCGACGGCATGATCGCAAGCCGCATCACGCGAGTCGAAGCTGAACGGCTGGGACTGACAGCATCGGATGCGGAGGTCGCCGCGAAAATACGCGAGCAGTTCAAACCGGAGGCTGGAAAGCCCTTCGACCAAAAGATCTACGAACAGAATGTGATCCAGCAGTCGGGAAGCATCTCGGCGTTTGAAGATGGTGTCCGAGACGACATCAGCGGTGAGAAGTTGCGTGCGTTCATGACCTCCGGAGTGACCGTCGCGGAGGAAGACGTGCTGAAAGACTTCCAGCGAAAGAATACAAAATTCGATCTGAGTTACGTCACGGTCTCACCAGCCGAACTTGCTCTCGCGATAACTCCGACGGACGCCGAGCTTCGCGATTATTTCGAGCGTAACAAATCAAGCTATTACATCGGTGTGCCGCAGAAGAAGATCAGGTATGTCTTCGTGAATACGGAAAAGATCGGGCAGAAGCTTCAAATATCCGACGAAGACCTGCGAGCGGATTATGAAAAGCTGCCGGAAGATAAGAAGTCAGCCGGCGTGTTGGGGCAGGAGATCGTCCTCCGAGTTCCCAAACCGGAATTTGACACGCAGATCATGGAGAAGGCGAATCAGTTGGTTGAACGGCTCCGAAACGGAGGCGACACGGTAACTGAAGAAGTATTCGCGACCGCAGCCAAAGGGCAATCGGAGAATGCGGCAACTGCATCGAGCGGCGGCAAACTGGCCGGTCCGGTCCGCGAGAATCCGAATAAGACCGACGACCCGTATCAGCGTCTCGTAAAAATGACGCCGGGTGAGATCACTGAACCTATCAGCTATCAGGGGCGCTATTTCATACTCCGTCGCGGAGAGCTGGTTCCGAAATCGTTTGAAGATGCGAAGAAAGAACTCGAGGTCAGCTTGCGTAACCGGCGGGCATACTCGGTTGCGGCCGATCTCGCGCAAAAGGTTACCGACACGTTAAAGCAGAACAAGGATGCGCAGGCAACCGCCCAGCAGTTCGCGGCTGAGGCGAACATGAGTGCTGCAGAAATGATCCGCGAGACGCCGTTCGTTAAGCCGGGTGACAACATTGCGAATATCGGGACGTCGCCGCAATTCGAACAAGGCATCGCCGGACTTGAGAATGCTCAGGACGTGGGCGAGAAAACTCCGATCCAGAACGGTTTCGCGGTACCGATGCTGGTGGAGAAGAAAGAGCCGCGTGATGCGGAGTTTGATGAAGTTAAGACCGAGCTTATTGAAGTCGTAAAGCTCGATATGGCGCGGTCCCGACTTGATCAGATCGCAAACCAGATCGCTGCCGGCTCAACGACTGCGGCAACGGTTGCATCCGCCGCGATCGCTCAGAACCTAAAAGCAAAGGACCAGAAAAGCTTCATACTAGGTTCGCCTCTTGGAGAGGGCCCGTCGGCGACGACGAGCGTGGCGCTCGAGGATGCTATCTACGCGATGAAAGAAGGTGAGGCGACAAAGACGCCGGTCAAGATCGGGGACAACTATTACATCGTCGGTGTGAACAAGCGCGAAGAGGCTAACATGGACGATTTCGCAAAACAGCGCGACACCCTGATGGAACAGATGCTGACCCGAAAGCGCGGCGAAGTGTTTCAAGACTATCTGGCGTCGACGCGTCTGAGACTGGATAAATCCGGGGATATCAAGATCTACAAAGAAGTCATCGCAAAGCTCGATGAGCCAGTGGTGCCGTTTGGCGGATTGCAGCAGTAGGCGGAAGGCGAAAGGGGAAAGGGGAAAGGGGAAGGGAGAAAGGCGAAATCGGAAGGCCTGAAACAATAGAGCGGAAAGCATCAGATTGCTTTCCGCTCTTCGTTGTCCACGTGTTACTCCTTCTGGTTTTCTCCCTTCGCCTTTCGCCTTTCCCGCTCACCACCATCCCAAAACCTTCCACCACGCCAACCCGACGATCGACCAGATAAGAATATTCATAACCGACGCGATGAGCCCGACGGTCCACCAACGCTTTTGCGTAACGTACCCAGTGCCGAAATAGATGGGTGCGGGTGTCGTGCCGTAGTGGGTCAGACCTGCGCTAAGGTTTGCGAAGTAGGTGAGCAAAAGTACGGCCAGTCCCGCCGGAGCTCCGACCGCTACCGTTACCGTGAGAAATGGGATGAACATCGCGGTCACGTGCGCGGTGATGCTTGCGAATCCGTAGTGTGCGTAGAAGTAGACGAGCGCGAGTACGGCCAGAGCAGCGGGCCATGACCATCCGTTCATCGTCCCTGCGACCGACTCGGCGAAAAGTCTAGTCAACGTTGTCTCACCAAGCGCACTCGCCATCATGACCAGCCCGCCATACCAGATGAAAACCTCCCAGGCGTGCGTTTCGTCGGTAATGTCGCGCCAGCTCAGCACGTCGGCGATCAGCAAAAGCGCGATGCCCGACAGCGCGATCACCGTGGCATCGATACCATGCCACGGCGTCGAGATCCAAAGAGCGACAACGACTACGAAGACGGCGAGCAGGATCTTCTCGGGCCGCTTCAGCGCTCCCATCTCCTTTAATTCGCGGCGTGCGAAATCCACAGCACCAGGCGTTTCTTTGACCTCGGGTGGAAAGAATCGATAGATGAATGTCGGTATGACGATTAGAGAAACAAGCGACGGAACTATCGCCGAGATGAACCAGATCGAATAGTTGAGATCGATGCCGGCGTGGGTCGCGGCAAAGTTTCGGATGATAAGGTTCGAAGCCTGACCGGTGAGAAACGTCGCGCAAAGTATGACCTCGCATTGGTAGAGCAAGGTCATCAGAAACGTTCCGAGCTTTGCTTCGGTGCCGTCGTCGGGTCGAGAATCGTAGGTCTCGGAAACGCTTCGTGCGATCGGCAGGATGATCCCGCCCGAACGCGCACCGGTGGACGGGACGAAGGACGCGAGAATGAAATCGGTGAAGACGAGCGAATAACCGAGACCGAGACTCTTTTGTCCCATCATGCGAATGAACAGC